>NZ_JBPAOE010000043.1:0-618 GCF_054051265.1 Vibrio sp. C8 | reverse complement strand
CTGTTGAACAAGTCTGGAAAGAAATGCATAAACTTTTGCCATTCTCACCGGATTCAGTCGTCACTCATGGTGATTTCTCACTTGATAACCTTATTTTTGACGAGGGGAAATTAATAGGTTGTATTGATGTTGGACGAGTCGGAATCGCAGACCGATACCAGGATCTTGCCATCCTATGGAACTGCCTCGGTGAGTTTTCTCCTTCATTACAGAAACGGCTTTTTCAAAAATATGGTATTGATAATCCTGATATGAATAAATTGCAGTTTCATTTGATGCTCGATGAGTTTTTCTAAGAATTAATTCATGAGCGGATACATATTTGAATGTATTTAGAAAAATAAACAAATAGGGGTTCCGCGCACATTTCCCCGAAAAGTGCCACCTAAATTGTAAGCGTTAATATTTTGTTAAAATTCGCGTTAAATTTTTGTTAAATCAGCTCATTTTTTAACCAATAGGCCGAAATCGGCAAAATCCCTTATAAATCAAAAGAATAGACCGAGATAGGGTTGAGTGTTGTTCCAGTTTGGAACAAGAGTCCACTATTAAAGAACGTGGACTCCAACGTCAAAGGGCGAAAAACCGTCTATCAGGGCGATGGCCCACTACGTGAAC
>NZ_JBPAOE010000042.1:0-635 GCF_054051265.1 Vibrio sp. C8 | reverse complement strand
CCGATGATTTTGCCGTTTAGACCAACGTATTTGTACCAGTAATCCGCAATACCTGCTTCGATAGCGATACGTGCAGTTACGTCAGCAGGAAGTACTGCTTCACGGTACGCCGCGTCTTGTTTATCGAATGCGTCTGTTGATGGCATTGAAACTACGCGTACTTGTTTGCCTTCAGCGGTAAGTTGCTCAGCCGCTTTCACAGCCAATTCAACTTCAGAGCCTGTTGCAACCAAGATTAGCTCAGGTTTGCCTGCACAATCTTTCAGGATGTAACCACCTTTAGCGATGTCAGCCACTTGCTCTGCTGAACGTGGTTGCTGTGCTAGGTTTTGACGAGAAAAGATAAGCGCGGTTGGCGCATCTTTACGCTCGATAGCCAGTTTCCAAGCCACTGCTGATTCAACTTGGTCACATGGACGCCATGTGCTCATGTTTGGAGTCAGACGTAGAGAAGCGGTTTGCTCAACTGGTTGGTGAGTTGGACCATCTTCGCCAAGACCGATAGAGTCGTGCGTGTAAACCTGGATGTTTTGCACTTTCATCAGTGCAGCCATACGCAATGCGTTACGTGCGTATTCCATGAACATCAGGAAGGTTGCGCCGTAAGGAACGAAACCACCATGTAGCGCGATACC
>NZ_JBPAOE010000041.1:0-645 GCF_054051265.1 Vibrio sp. C8 | reverse complement strand
ACTCATCTCAGGGCTTGCTTCCCGCTTAGATGCTTTCAGCGGTTATCAATTCCGAACTTAGCTACCGGGCAATGCTACTGGCGTAACAACCCGAACACCAGAGGTTCGTCCACTCCGGTCCTCTCGTACTAGGAGCAGCCCCCTTCAATTCTCCAACGCCCACGGCAGATAGGGACCGAACTGTCTCACGACGTTCTAAACCCAGCTCGCGTACCACTTTAAATGGCGAACAGCCATACCCTTGGGACCGACTTCAGCCCCAGGATGTGATGAGCCGACATCGAGGTGCCAAACACCGCCGTCGATATGAACTCTTGGGCGGTATCAGCCTGTTATCCCCGGAGTACCTTTTATCCGTTGAGCGATGGCCCTTCCATTCAGAACCACCGGATCACTATGACCTGCTTTCGCACCTGCTCGAATTGTCATTCTCGCAGTCAAGCGGGCTTATGCCATTGCACTAACCACACGATGTCCAACCGTGTTTAGCCCACCTTCGTGCTCCTCCGTTACTCTTTGGGAGGAGACCGCCCCAGTCAAACTACCCACCAGGCACTGTCCTCGACCCGGATAACGGGTCTGAGTTAGAACATCAAACATACAAGGGTGGTATTTCAAGGACGGCTCCACACAAACTAGCGTCTG
>NZ_JBPAOE010000040.1:0-685 GCF_054051265.1 Vibrio sp. C8 | reverse complement strand
TGCTCTTGTGCCCACCATTGCAAAAACTCGCGATTGGCAGGCAACAGCCAGGGGCCGTCTTCAGGATTAGTCAGTTGCTGGGCGGATAGCAATGGTCCACCGTTTTCCCCGCCACATTGAAAAAAGGCGTGATGAGGGGCGGGCTCTGAGTGAGGGTCAACGATAGCGTAAATCGCTTGCTCTGCTTGATGTTCAAGCCACTCGTGGTAATGGGTGTTATCTTGCATCATGTTTACCCTTGTTGACACGGTTTGACGAGAGCGTTAAAGCCCGCACTTTGTGTCGCCGAATAGACAGGCAAAGTTACTGGTTCAGGTGAAGAAGGTGGTGTTATCCCAAAGGGCAATGTCGCCACCTTTCCACCAAAACCACTGCCGCTACTTGCACTGCCACCCGAATTGAGATTAATAGCGGGGCCAACCAAACTGACACCAGAGGCATCCACTTTTACGAAGCTGCCACCGGCTTTAATGGTCAGCTCAGAACCAGCTTCAATCACCACCTTTTGTCCGGCTTTTAGGTGAACTTCACCACCGGCCTCATGCGCCCAAAGTTTGCCTGTTTTGATATGGACACTACCATCCACCATCAGAGTCTGGTCTTTGGTGATTTTATTACGGCTTTCCCCTTCCACCGTCAGGTGATGATTATTCTTGATGTGGGTAAAGTGGTCATTTTCTACTGT
>NZ_JBPAOE010000039.1:493-734 GCF_054051265.1 Vibrio sp. C8 | reverse complement strand
GGTTTAGAAGTCTGGGCACAGCATGTCGACCCGATTGACCCGGACCGCCATTTTGGCTGGACCTCGCCCTACTCCGTGAAACTGGCGGGTGCTACAGGCGTTGTGATTAATCACGCAGAACGTCAGGTCCCGTTTGACCAAATCAAAACCATTCACCAAAAATGCCGTCATTACCAGCTTAAGACCCTCATCATTGTAGATACCGTTGCGTTGTTCAAAAAGGCGTTAACCCTTAAACCGG
>NZ_JBPAOE010000039.1:0-483 GCF_054051265.1 Vibrio sp. C8 | reverse complement strand
CTGATCGGAGGCACGGTCAGCATTGTAAGCCAGAAGAGTACCGACATTGCCAAAGTTGTAAAATTCACCTCTATTCCAGTGTTGGTTGGCGCCGGCATTCGCTCAGGCCAGGACATCTCCCAAGCTCGTTCACTGGGTGCAGCAGGCGTCATCCTGGCCAGCGCAGTGGTGAAAGCCCGCAATCCGGAGACCGCCCTCCTGGATCTGTGCAGTGGCTTCAGCTAACTCGAGCACCACCACCACCACCACTGAGATCCGGCTGCTAACAAAGCCCGAAAGGAAGCTGAGTTGGCTGCTGCCACCGCTGAGCAATAACTAGCATAACCCCTTGGGGCCTCTAAACGGGTCTTGAGGGGTTTTTTGCTGAAAGGAGGAACTATATCCGGATTGGCGAATGGGACGCGCCCTGTAGCGGCGCATTAAGCGCGGCGGGTGTGGTGGTTACGCGCAGCGTGACCGCTACACTTGCCAGCGCCCTAGCGC
>NZ_JBPAOE010000038.1:0-774 GCF_054051265.1 Vibrio sp. C8 | reverse complement strand
AAGCTTTAGTTGCAGCTAAAGCCTGGGTCTCACATTACCCGAAACTGGTCGATTAAGAGGGATAATTTCCCATACAAAGCGTTTAAGACAGATTCGCAACGCGTGGCATTTTCGGTTTGATTCAGCTTAAGTGTTTACAGCACAATAGTTTAGGTTAGGTGGTCGCGTTGCTCACTACTTAACGCGGCGTTAGGCTCTTATGAGATATAGCGAACCATTAAAGCATTGCAGATTGATAGTAGGTAAAGATGTCAGAAATCAGAGCATTGAGAGTCGTATCTCCCAGCATTTGCGACTGTTGTACGTCAGGAATAAGTCATTACAGTCATGTAATGGTAACTAAGGTAAAATCGACTCAAAGTTCTTGGAATTTAAATGGTGTCGGTGAACTTAGAGGTGTTACGGCAACATGTCCTTACTGTGCTGCTATGTACGAAGCCGTCGAGCGTATTGTTCCTATCCATGTGGAAACATTAAATTGCCCAAAATGCAAAGAGAAAGATACCCTCGAACTGACGGTTAATGACATAAATCATACGTCTTTACTCAGTAAAAGTGGTGATCTTGAGTTTGAATTTCAAGCAGAGCTTCGATGTACCAAGTGCCAAGAGAAAAAATCATTTAGCCAAAAAATGTGGGATATCCTGAGTGCGTCTGAAGTGGAAATTACTTTAACAGGTATCCGCATAAAACGAGCCTAACAAACGACTATGGCGTCAATAACTAATTTTGAGCTATGTTCTCATCCCACATGACGCCATCTCTTAGCATCGT
>NZ_JBPAOE010000037.1:0-901 GCF_054051265.1 Vibrio sp. C8 | reverse complement strand
GGAGTGATTGAACCTGGTTTAGCAAGTACTTGACCACGTTCAACTTCGTCACGCTTAGTACCACGTAGAAGTGCACCAACGTTCTCACCCGCACGACCTTCGTCTAGAAGCTTACGGAACATCTCAACACCAGTACATGTAGTAGTTGTAGTGTCGTGGATACCAACGATCGCTACTTCATCACCTACACGTAGGATACCGCGCTCGATACGGCCAGTTACTACTGTACCACGACCTTGGATTGAGAATACGTCTTCGATTGGCATTAGGAACGGTAGGTCAACTGCACGCTCTGGCTCTGGAATGTAAGTATCTAGCGCTTCTGCTAGTTCTACAATCTTAGCTTCCCACTGCTCTTCGCCGTTTAGTGCGCCTAGTGCAGAACCTTGGATAACTGGTAGGTCATCACCTGGGAAGTCGTATTCAGATAGAAGTTCACGAACTTCCATTTCTACTAGTTCTAGTAGCTCTTCATCATCAACCATGTCACATTTGTTCATGAATACGATGATGTAAGGAATACCAACCTGACGGCCAAGTAGGATGTGCTCACGAGTTTGTGGCATAGGGCCATCTGTCGCAGCAACAACTAGGATACCACCGTCCATCTGTGCAGCACCAGTGATCATGTTTTTAACATAATCCGCGTGTCCTGGACAGTCTACGTGTGCGTAGTGACGTGCTGGAGTATCGTATTCTACGTGTGAAGTAGAGATTGTGATACCGCGCTCACGCTCTTCTGGAGCGTTATCGATAGACGCGAAGTCTTTCGCTACACCACCGTACACTTTTGCAAGTGTAGTACAGATAGCTGCTGTTAGAGTTGTTTTACCGTGGTCAACGTGGCCGATAGTACCAACGTTTACGTGCGGTTTCGTACGTTCAAATTTTTCTTTAGACA
>NZ_JBPAOE010000036.1:0-953 GCF_054051265.1 Vibrio sp. C8 | reverse complement strand
TTCAAAGCCTCCCACCTATCCTACACATGTAGGTTCAATGTTCAGTGCCAAGCTGTAGTAAAGGTTCACGGGGTCTTTCCGTCTAGCCGCGGGTACACTGCATCTTCACAGCGATTTCAATTTCACTGAGTCTCGGGTGGAGACAGCGTGGCCATCATTACGCCATTCGTGCAGGTCGGAACTTACCCGACAAGGAATTTCGCTACCTTAGGACCGTTATAGTTACGGCCGCCGTTTACCGGGGCTTCGATCAAGAGCTTCGACCGAAGTCTAACCCCATCAATTAACCTTCCGGCACCGGGCAGGCGTCACACCGTATACGTCATCTTACGATTTTGCACAGTGCTGTGTTTTTAATAAACAGTTGCAGCCACCTGGTATCTGCGACTCTCATCAGCTCCATCCGCAAGGGACTTCACCGTCAAGAGCGTACCTTCTCCCGAAGTTACGGTACCATTTTGCCTAGTTCCTTCACCCGAGTTCTCTCAAGCGCCTTGGTATTCTCTACCCGACCACCTGTGTCGGTTTGGGGTACGATTCCTTACAATCTGAAGCTTAGAGGCTTTTCCTGGAAGCATGGCATCAATGACTTCACTACCGTAGTAGCTCGACATCGTGTCTCAGCCTTAAAGAGAGCCGGATTTACCTAACTCTCAAGCCTACGCACTTGAACCTGGACAACCGTCGCCAGGCCCACCTAGCCTTCTCCGTCCCCCCATCGCAATTGTAAGAAGTACGGGAATATTAACCCGTTTCCCATCGACTACGCCTTTCGGCCTCGCCTTAGGGGTCGACTCACCCTGCCCCGATTAACGTTGGACAGGAACCCTTGGTCTTCCGGCGAGGAGGTTTTTCACCCCCTTTATCGTTACTCATGTCAGCATTCGCACTTCTGATACCTCCAGCATGCTTTACAACACACCTTCAACGGCTTACAGAACGCTCCCCTACCC
>NZ_JBPAOE010000035.1:0-974 GCF_054051265.1 Vibrio sp. C8 | reverse complement strand
GAGCAGTTTTGAAGTCAGTATTCGTTGAGCCGACAAAATCTTAAATTGAAGAGTTTGATCATGGCTCAGATTGAACGCTGGCGGCAGGCCTAACACATGCAAGTCGAGCGGCAGCACAGAGAAACTTGTTTCTCGGGTGGCGAGCGGCGGACGGGTGAGTAATGCCTGGGAAATTGCCCTGATGTGGGGGATAACCATTGGAAACGATGGCTAATACCGCATAATAGCTTCGGCTCAAAGAGGGGGACCTTCGGGCCTCTCGCGTCAGGATATGCCCAGGTGGGATTAGCTAGTTGGTGAGGTAATGGCTCACCAAGGCGACGATCCCTAGCTGGTCTGAGAGGATGATCAGCCACACTGGAACTGAGACACGGTCCAGACTCCTACGGGAGGCAGCAGTGGGGAATATTGCACAATGGGCGCAAGCCTGATGCAGCCATGCCGCGTGTGTGAAGAAGGCCTTCGGGTTGTAAAGCACTTTCAGTCGTGAGGAAGGTAGTGTAGTTAATAGCTGCATTATTTGACGTTAGCGACAGAAGAAGCACCGGCTAACTCCGTGCCAGCAGCCGCGGTAATACGGAGGGTGCGAGCGTTAATCGGAATTACTGGGCGTAAAGCGCATGCAGGTGGTTTGTTAAGTCAGATGTGAAAGCCCGGGGCTCAACCTCGGAATAGCATTTGAAACTGGCAAGCTAGAGTACTGTAGAGGGGGGTAGAATTTCAGGTGTAGCGGTGAAATGCGTAGAGATCTGAAGGAATACCAGTGGCGAAGGCGGCCCCCTGGACAGATACTGACACTCAGATGCGAAAGCGTGGGGAGCAAACAGGATTAGATACCCTGGTAGTCCACGCCGTAAACGATGTCTACTTGGAGGTTGTGGCCTTGAGCCGTGGCTTTCGGAGCTAACGCGTTAAGTAGACCGCCTGGGGAGTACGGTCGCAAGATTAAAACTCAAATGAATTGACGGGGGCCC
>NZ_JBPAOE010000034.1:0-1077 GCF_054051265.1 Vibrio sp. C8 | reverse complement strand
TTTGTGGTTCATGACTGGGGTGAAGTCGTAACAAGGTAGCGCTAGGGGAACCTGGCGCTGGATCACCTCCTTACGTAAAGATTCTCTTGATGAGTGTCCACACAGATTGATTAGGTTTAGAAAGATAAGAGTATCTTAGTGTCCCGTTCGTCTAGAGGCCTAGGACACCGCCCTTTCACGGCGGTAACAGGGGTTCGACTCCCCTACGGGATACCATGGGTCGTTAGCTCAGTTGGTAGAGCAGTTGACTTTTAATCAATTGGTCGCAGGTTCGAATCCTGCACGACCCACCATTATCGCTTCAAGTATGGGGTTATAGCTCAGCTGGGAGAGCGCCTGCCTTGCACGCAGGAGGTCTGCGGTTCGATCCCGCATAGCTCCACCATCTTGAAAGTGAAATAATGGGCGATTAGCTCAGTTGGGAGAGCACCTGCCTTACAAGCAGGGGGTCACTGGTTCGAACCCGGTATCGCCCACCATCTTTAAGTGTTTTTGAAAAAGAATATTTAAAAATGGTTTTCGTTAGAAAATCTTGCTCTTTAACAATTTGGAAAGCTGACAAATAACGATTTGATTAATCGTTATTTATTAAAAGTTCTCAAATCCTATGTCTCTTAGAGATGTAGGTACCAATACACATTCAAGTGTTCTTGGGAATCTTACTTTATAAGTAAGTATTCATATTTGAGTCCGGCAAAATCGAAATGTCTCTCGCTCATTCAAATAATGAGAGACAACTAAACCTTGGTTGTTTGCCATACATAAAGACCCTTTGGGGTTGTATGGTTAAGTGACTAAGCGTACACGGTGGATGCCTTGGCAGTCAGAGGCGATGAAGGACGTATTAACTTGCGATAAGCGTAGATTAGGCAGTAAAAGCCACTTGAGTCTACGATTTCCGAATGGGGAAACCCACTCACATAAGTGAGTATCATTAACTGAATACATAGGTTAATGAGGCGAACCGGGAGAACTGAAACATCTAAGTACCCCGAGGAAAAGAAATCAATTGAGATTCCGAAAGTAGCGGCGAGCGAAATTGGATTAGCCCTTAAGCTTTTAATGACACAGGTGAAG
>NZ_JBPAOE010000033.1:0-259659 GCF_054051265.1 Vibrio sp. C8 | reverse complement strand
AGCGGTAGTTCAGTTGGTTAGAATACCGGCCTGTCACGCCGGGGGTCGCGGGTTCGAGTCCCGTCCGCTCCGCCACTATTTGAAGCCTCAGTCGAAAGACTGGGGCTTTTTTACGTCTGGAGAAAAGTGACCAATACAGAGTGACAGTTCAGAGTGGTGCGCTTGGTTTAAAAGAAAGCCGAGCTGTCACACTGGGGAAGTACCAATAAGGTGTATAAATTACGGTAGGTTTTTTGAGGAATGATGAGTTTGTTACGTTTGAAGACATCGTTTTAGCAGGGCTAGTCCATATCGACTCAATTATTTGTCTCCTTTTCATTCCACTCTTCAAATGTTTCCCCATCTCAAAAAACAGATATAAAAAAGCCGATGCAGATGCATCGGCTTTTAACGTATTACGCTTAAGCTCTTTTGGCGGCTTTTAGTTTAAGCGCTTCTTTTTCTGAGTCAGACAAAAATGCCAGTTCTAATCCGTTTATTTGAGCTTGGCGAATTTGATCTTGAGACAAGCCGGCTTGAGGGGCTGCAACTTCATACTCGTGCGGCAGTTCTATACCCTCTACGGCTGGGTCATCGGTATTTAGGCAAGCGAGTACACCATGTTCTAAGAATTGTTTCAGAGGGTGACTCTGTAAGCTTTCAACAGTGCTGGTTTGAATGTTTGATGTTAAGCAAGACTCAATACCTATCTTATGCTCTGCTAAGTAATCCATCAGTTTAGGATCTTGAATTGCTTTCACACCATGTCCAATGCGTGTAGCACCAAGATCTTGGATGGCTTGCCACATACTTTCTGGGCCAGCTGCTTCTCCAGCATGAACAGTGATATTTAAGCCTGAATCACGAACTTGTTTAAAGTGACTAGTGAAAAGCTCACCTGGTTGGCCCAGTTCGTCACCCGCTAAGTCGACGGCAACAATGTTATCTCGTTGAGATAGGATTGCGTTGAGTTCTTGTTGGCAGGCCTCTGTGCCAAACGTACGGCTCATGATACCTATAAGGTTAGCCTTGATACCAAAGTCACGAATGCCAGCTTTCACGCCATCAACAACGGCTTCAACGACACCTTCTACTGGTAAGTTGTGCTTCATTGCCATGTAATAAGGAGAGAAGCGAAGTTCAGCGTAGTCAATTTGCGCATTCAGTGCATCTTCTACGTTTTCATAGGCTACGCGTCGGCATGCATCCAAATTGCCTAATACCGCTACACCCCAATCGAGTTTGGATAGAAATGCGACCAATGAGGGTTCTGCTTCTACTATCTGCACATGAGGTGTTAAATCGATAATGTTATTCGCAGGTAATTTCACACCAAACTTTGTGCCTAAATCTAGGATAGTTTGAGTGCGTATATTGCCATCTAAATGACGGTGTAAATCCGTTAATGGTAAGTTCTTGGTTATCATTATCTATCCCCATTGTTATCTGGGTGAAGTATAAGAACCAATGTCCCACCTGTCAGTAGCTGATTGAGGCAAAATAAACCTAATTTGCTGTTTTTTGCCTCATGTTAACTAAGTTTGTTGGCCATTCTTGGTAAGGGATTGGTTTACTGAATAGAAAGCCTTGGCCTTGTGGGCAGTTTAGTTGATGAAGCAAATCTACTTGCTCCTGCGTTTCTATCCCTTCCGCGACCAGTTGTACTTTAAAGCCTTTCATCATGTTGATAATGGCAGCAACGATACTCTCTTCTAAATGCTCCTGATTGAGTTGCATAATAAAAGCTCTATCTATCTTTAAGCAATCAAAAGGCAACTTATGTAAGTAAGATAGCGAACTATAACCAGTGCCAAAATCATCGATAGCGATATGTATCCCCAATTTTTTCAACGCAAGCATATTGCTCAAAATGATTGGATCATTATCAACTATCTTCGATTCGGTAATCTCTAACGCCAGATTACTCGGTCTTAACTGAGTGATGCGTAGTATTTCTTCAAGTTGCGGTAAGAAAAGATAGCTGGAAAGCTGACTTACGGACAAATTGACGTGCATACGAAAATCGCATGCCCACTTACCTTCTTCAATCCCTTTTACTGTGTCGATGCATGCTTGTAGGAGTATCTGTTCACCAATGGTGTTGATCAGCCCACTCTCTTCAGCCACGGGAATGAACTCGGTTGGTGGTACCAAGCCAAGTTCAGGTGAAATCCAGCGAGCCAGAGCTTCTGCGCCTAGAACTTCGCCACTGTTTAAGTCAACGATTGGTTGATAAAACGGAACAAATTCATGTTTCTCTATGGCGACTTTTAACAGTGTCACCATTTGAGTTCTCTTACGAGATATTCCCGCCATTTCCGGTGCGTAGTAGCTGATTCGTGTTGAATCTGATTTGGCGTTGCTTAAAGCTATACTGCCGTTTCTCAGCCAGACGGTCATGTTGGTTGAGTCAAAGTTATGCACTATGCCGACAGATACGTTGACCGCGATAGGTTCGTTTGGCATTGAGTAAGGCGTTGCAAATAACTGCAGAATGCGGTTTGCTTCATCTTGAATTTCCTGCTCATTTTGTACGAGAGGAAGATATAGCGCAAATTCATCGCCGCCAATTCGAGCTATATAGGCGTCAGACGCGTAAATGTTTTTTAGCCGTTGAGCGATAGCGATAAGCAGTTGGTCTGCCAGTTGGTGACCCAAGCTATCGTTAATATCTCTGAATTTATCGATACCAATAAGGAACAAACAGCCGTTGAGATTTTTCAGGTTACTGCAACTTTCAACTAAACCCTCGCGACTATAAAGCTTCGTAAGTGAGTCATACACCAACTGTGTTCGTAGAGCTTTAAACGACGCTTTCAGGTTGTTGGCCATTTCATTAAACGCGTGAACCAGTAAGCTGGTTTCATAGATATTGCCGGATTTTGGCATTGGTGTTGCCCAGTCACCACGTGCCAAATGTTGAGCTGCGGAAGCCGTGGATGTAATTGGTGCAGTAATACGATTAAACGCAATGTAGCCGATACCAATGCCAAACAAGCTGATTAGCAGGCCGATATACCAAGCATTACGTTGATTGTAAGGGACTTCACCTAATAAATTTGGTTCTGAAATTGAGACGCCGATAAACCAATGCAATCCAAACTCGTCTTCAAAAGGTGTTACCTTGTTGAAATAGCGATCACTGTTGACATGAGTGACGAAGTTTTTCGTCGCGATATCAGTTGGTTGTTCAAGCTGTTTGAAGTGTTCAGCACTGGCTTTAATGACAGGGCTGGCGTTCTCCGTAGCCATCAAACGCGTCCCTTTCGGTGATAAGCTTGTTCCCCAAGAAACCACACCGCCAGCACTTGAATGAGCAATGAGTCGGTGCTCATTATCAAAAATGTAGATATCTGCCTCAGTTTGCTGCTTCATTGCACGTAAAAAGGCATTAAATGTATCGATCTTGACATCAGTGACGGAGACGCCGACAAATTGTTTGTCTTGAAAAACCGGGCTTAATGAAGAAAGGGTGATCTCTTGGCGCTCATCGGCGTTGGTATAAATTGAAGACCACATCGGTTTAGGGCTTTCAGCGACAGGGGCATACCAAGGGCGCACTCGTGGGTCATAATCGTCTATTACAGATCGGACATCCTTACTCACAATATCGTTCTGATAAATAACGAGCTTATTTTGGGTGCGTCTGTCTTGAACCATCAAAGTGTAGCTTTGATCCACCTCTTTTCGGAAGCCGACATATTCTGCGTTGATGCCACCAAACCCGATCACATCCAACTGGGGGATGGATTTATAGAGATCTGAAAAATTGAATCTGAAGAAGTCTTCTATTTTTTGCGTGTTACCTTTTTGATAGAGGTGACTGAAGCCGAGGTTGTGACTCAAACTTAAGTTCGCTAAAAAAGGCTCTTCGAGAAAATTGTAGAGGCGCTGTTCAACATTATTGGTCAGATACGTTAGCTGTTTGCTACTGATATCTTGGACCATTTGTTCATAGTTGGCTTTTTGGACAAAAGCAATCACCCCGAACGTGACCGAGAAGATGATCACGAACGGTAGTAATACAGCCGTTTTTAATTTTATTTGCTTCTTAAAAGGCATATCCCTGATCTTAATAAAAGCACTATTCCTATGCCTACAGGAAAGGGCTCATCGAATGCCTGATAGAAATAAAATCAGTACAGTTCTTTGAGTTTCCTTGTAAGCGTGTTACGACCCCAGCCTAGTACTTTTGCAGCATCTTGTTTATGACCATTCGTATGATGTAGTGCTGCTTCTAGAAGTATACGTTCGAATTCAGGTAATGCGTACGAAAGAATTTCCGTTTCTCCCGATGCCAGTGCTGATTTAGCCCACGACTCCAACTGCTTTTGCCAACTGGTGTCATTTTCAAAATCGACACTTTTCTTCTCTGAAATCAATTCTGATGGAAGATCACTTGGCAAAACCTCTGAACCGCTTGCCATGACCGTTAACCAACGACACATGTTTTCTAATTGGCGAACGTTACCGGGCCAATCTAGACGGTTAAGAATTTCTACAGCTTTAGGATGAAGAGTTTTCATCTCGACTCCTAGTTCTTTAGCGGCAAGTGCGAGGAAATGTTGAGTAAGCTTTTCGATATCTTGACGGCGCTCACGTAAAGATGGAATTTGAATGCGTATTACATTCAAACGATGAAACAAATCTTCACGAAACTTGCCTTGGTGAACAAGCTTCTCTAGGTTCTGGTGAGTCGCAGCTACGATACGAACATCAACTTTTATCGCTGAGTGACCACCCACACGGTAGAACTGACCATCAGCCAATACCCGTAATAAACGAGTCTGAATATCGAGTGGCATATCCCCAATTTCATCAAGGAATAATGTTCCTCCGTTTGCTTGTTCAAATCGGCCTTGGCGCACGTTGTTTGCCCCTGTAAAGGCACCTTTTTCGTGACCAAAGAGCTCAGATTCAATCAGATCTTTGGGAATCGCTGCCATGTTCAGGGCGATAAACGGTTTTTGTGCTCTAGGACTGTGACGATGAAGAGCATGGGCTACGAGCTCTTTACCTGTACCGGATTCGCCGTTTATCAATACTGAGATGGAAGAGCGGGACAAGCGACCGATAGCGCGAAACACTTCCTGCATAGCCGGAGCTTCACCAATGATTTCCGGTGAATCATAGGACTGCTCAAGTTGTTTTGATTGCTCTTTACGTTGCTCTTGGCCGTGAGCAATGGCACGCTCAACCAAAGTAAGCGTTTCATCCACATCAAACGGCTTTGGTAAGTATTCAAATGCGCCTTTCTGGTAGGCGTTAACCGCAGCATCCAAATCAGAGTGAGCAGTCATGATGATGACCGGCAACTCTGGTGAACGCGAATGTACTTGATTGAGTAACTCGATGCCGTCAATCCCCGGCATACGAATATCGGAAACTAACACATCAGGTGTTTCTCGCTCTAATGCCATTAAAACGCTTTCGGCATCGGAAAAGGTTTCACATTTGATATTGGCTGATGAAAGAGTCTTTTCCATAACCCAGCGGATAGAACTGTCGTCATCGACAACCCATACGTATCCTTTACTCATAGTTTTAATTCCTTAGCAGCAAATCTTGTGACTAATGTGTCTAAATTGGTAAATAAATAGTGAACGTGGTTCTGCCTGGCCAGCTTTCTACTTCAATTTTTCCATTATGCTGGTCGATCAGGTTTTGAGAGATTGATAGCCCTAGACCAGTTCCACCTTCGCGTCCACTGACCATTGGGTAGAATAAGGTGTCTTGCAATTCCATCGGAATGCCCGGGCCGTTGTCTGTAATCTCTATTCTGGCCACTAACTTATGTCGTTGGCCTTGAATGGTTGCTTGATGGACGGTTCTGGTACGCAGTGTGATCTGTTGATGTTTTTGATTAGATAAGATCTGTGCAGCGTTGCTGACGATATTGAGTAAAGCTTGCTCTATTTGATCCATGTCCATCATTATGTCAGGCAAGCTCGGATCATAGTCACGTTCGATGACTAATTCAGGCCCACCTTCGAGTTCAACAAGCTGGCGTACTTTCTCTAAAATAAGGTGCAGATTTTCTGACTTCTTTTTACCTGGCTTTTGCGGCCCTAATAAACGGTCAACCAATGCTCTTAGGCGATCAGCTTGTTCAATAATAATTTGGGTGTATTCGGTGAGGCTTTGATCGGGCAACATTCGTTCTAAAAGCTGTGCAGCACCGCGCAATCCGCCTAGAGGGTTTTTAATTTCATGAGCCAATCCACGAACCAATAATTTGGCTGCTTGTTGTTGTGCATGTTGGTTGAGTTCTTGGGTCAGGCGTCTTTGTTGGCCTATACGTCTCATTTCAACCAATAAATACAAATCTTTATCCCATGACATAGGACTAACCGTCACTTCAAGCATTAACGGCTTACCGTCGACAACAAAAGTCACGTCGCTATCAGTAATGCTTTGGCCACTTTGTAAAGGTTGAGTCAGCAATGCCAAATCCATCGAGGCGTGTTGAATCAGCTTGGAAAGAGGCTGGTTGGTAATACGTTTGGCACTTTGTGAGAACAATTGTTCAGCTGCTGGGTTTGCATAACGTACGCACAACAATTCGTCCAACATTAAAGTGGCCGTTACGACGTTGTTTAAAATGGTGTGGCTCAGTTCTGCATTCACAGTTTTTTCCTTGTCCGTGTTCCAAAATAATGCAACGCACCTTTTTGGTGCATTGAAATGTCAAGTATGGCGCAACGGTATGCAAAGAAAAAGAGAAACTCTTTGTGATATCAGGCTAATTAGTAGCTTATCGACTAATTCACGGACGCCCGATGAAGATACACCGTTACAACAGAGCTAGATGCAATAACCTTGCCGCTTCCAACTGCCTGAATTAAAAAGCGATGAGAGCCTCGTTCAATGTTTTTGAGCGGCCACACCGTTCTGGTGCTAGGTGCACCTATTGGCTGTCCATTCATCAGCAATTGTAGTCGTTCGGGGTCTGTTAGTTGTCTGTTTAAACCTATAGTGATGCTTATGTTACCTTCATTGCTGCGAATGGTTTCACCATCACTGGGCGATAAGATACTGATACTGAGTGGCGTTAAGGCTTCTTCAATGCGTTGAGATTTTCGTGCTTTAGTCTCAGCTAGGCCGCTATTGGAAGTTTCGAAACTCGATATTGCGAGAGGCTTTGCACTTGGTTCTGGGGTATCACTGAAATGCTGTACACCTTTGTCGTCTAACCAAATGTAGATCTCTTTGCTTGTTGTTGAGTTACTTACACACAGCAGAAAGAATAGAAGTAAAGCGTTTTTCAATGTGAGCTCCGATACGAAGTGGATTCAAATGGTGCTGATTATGCTAATGAGAAATTCGTATCTGAGAATAGAAAAAAGGCCCGCCTGCGAGGCGAGCCTGATATATCGTTAAAGCGAATTCTTATACAGAGTAGTATAGTTCGAACTCTAGTGGGTGAACGGCTACGTTTACACGTTGTACGTCTTTTGTTTTCAGCTCAATGTAAGAGTTGATGAAATCATCAGAGAAAACGCCACCTGCAGTTAGGAACTCACGGTCGTCACTTAGACATTGCAGAGCTTGTTGTAGAGACTCTGCAACTTTTGGAATCTCTGCTTCTTCTTCTGCTGGTAGGTCGTACAAGTCTTTATCCATAGCTTCGCCTGGGTGGATCTTGTTCTTAATACCGTCAAGACCAGCCATCAGCATTGCTGCGAATGCTAGGTATGGGTTTGCTGCTGGATCTGGGAAGCGAACTTCGATACGACGAGCTTTAGGGCTTGGTACCACTGGAATACGGATAGACGCAGAACGGTTACGAGCTGAGTAAGCAAGCATAACTGGCGCTTCGTAGTGAGGAACCAAACGTTTGTACGAGTTAGTTGATGGGTTAGTCAACGCGTTCAGTGCACGAGCGTGTTTGATGATACCACCGATGTAGTAAAGCGCCATTTCAGATAGGCCGCCGTACTTGTCGCCAGCGAATAGGTTAACACCGTCTTTCGCTAGAGATTGGTGAACGTGCATACCAGAACCGTTGTCGCCAACGAGTGGTTTAGGCATGAAAGTCGCTGTTTTACCAAACGCATGAGCCACGTTGTGAACAACGTACTTGTAGATTTGGATTTCGTCTGCTTTTGCTGTTAGCGTGTTGAAACGAGTTGCGATTTCGTTTTGACCCGCAGTTGCAACTTCGTGGTGGTGAGCTTCAACAACAAGGCCCATTTCTTCCATGATTAGACACATAGCAGAACGAAGGTCTTGAGATGAATCCACTGGAGCTACTGGGAAGTAACCACCTTTAACGCCTGGACGGTGACCTTTGTTACCATCTTCGTAATCAGAACCAGTGTTCCACGCAGCTTCTACGTCATCGATCTTGAAGAAAGAACCAGACATGTCAGTTGAGAACTTAACATCGTCAAATAGGAAGAATTCTGGCTCTGGACCAACAAGAACAGTGTCTGCAAGACCAGTTGAACGCATGTACTCTTCAGCGCGTTTAGCAATAGAACGAGGGTCGCGGTCATAACCTTGCATTGTTGCAGGTTCTAGGATGTCACAACGGATGTTTAGCGTTGATTCTTCTGTAAATGGGTCTAACA
The DNA here is from genome assembly GCF_054051265.1 of Vibrio sp. C8. NCBI lineage: Bacteria > Pseudomonadati > Pseudomonadota > Gammaproteobacteria > Vibrionales > Vibrionaceae > Vibrio > Vibrio sp. C8. The sequence goes on along the minus strand of NZ_JBPAOE010000033.1, from coordinate 251,107 downwards.
CTGCAGACGCAGCATCTGGCATCATCACCATGTCAGATTCATTGATGCCTTTCCAGCCAGCAACTGATGAACCATCGAACATTTTGCCATCTTCGAAGAAGTCTGCATCGATTTGGTGAGCAGGAATCGAAATGTGTTGCTCTTTACCTTTTGTATCTGTGAAACGTAGGTCCACAAACTTAACTTCGTTTTCTTGAATCAGCGATAGTACGTTTTCTACTGACATCTCGGATAACCTCCAGTGTTAATAAAGCGATTTGGGCTCGAATCAAAATTAGTTTCTTGCATTAATCAGTGCTTAAACCCATCTTAATCGATGTTGAACATATGCTTGCGATATTCGTGCCAAACATTTTAGCCCATATAAATCAATGCATTACTTGCATTGTGTTTTTTTTGGTGCTTAGCGGTGCACCAAAAAGGGTTCTCGATGAACTAAATTGGTGCAAATGCATGAGCGATGCACCAATTTCTATCAAAGCGTACACTATTCACACAATGATTCACTCAGTTTTTTTAAGTGTAATTAACTATAATTTGTCACTATTTGTTTTAAATGAGATTAACGACTAGGCTCTATAGAGTGAAAATCAGCGTGATAGATCACATATTCCTAGGTTTTTCGTCAAAATCTGGTACATTATTGCCCGTTTTTTGAACCAAATTAAGGCTACGTCTTTATATCCCATAAAGGCGGGCTATTTTGTGTATATAAGTGAAGCAAACTCCATGGCTACTCCACAGATAGATAAATTAAGAAATATCGCGATCATCGCGCACGTTGACCACGGTAAAACGACTCTTGTTGACAAACTACTCCAACAATCGGGTACGTTAGAATCACGCGGTGACATCGAAGAGCGAGTCATGGACTCGAACGATATCGAAAAAGAACGTGGTATTACAATTCTTGCTAAAAACACAGCAATTAACTGGAACGACTACCGTATCAACATCGTAGATACTCCAGGGCACGCGGACTTTGGTGGTGAAGTTGAACGTATTATGTCAATGGTTGACTGCGTATGTTTGATCGTTGACGCTGTTGACGGCCCTATGCCACAAACTCGTTTCGTAACGCAAAAAGCGTTTGCTCACGGTTTGAAGCCAATCGTTGTTATCAACAAAATCGACCGTCCTGGTGCTCGTCCTGATTGGGTAATGGACCAAGTTTTTGACCTATTTGATAACCTAGGTGCAAGTGATGAACAGCTAGATTTCCAAGTAGTTTACGCTTCAGCTCTTAACGGTTGGGCGACTCTGGAAGAAGGCGCAACTGGCGAGAACATGGAACCATTGTTCCAAGCTATCGTAGACAACGTTGAACCACCACAAGTTGATCCAGCTGGTGCATTGCAAATGCAAATCTCTCAGCTTGATTACAGCTCATACGTAGGTGTAATCGGTGTTGGTCGTGTAACTCGCGGTACAGTAAAACCAAACCAACAAGTTACAGTTGTTGGTGCAGATGGTAAGAAACGTAACGGTAAAGTAGGTACAGTTCTTGGTTACCTAGGCCTACAACGTTCTGAAACTGAGCAAGCAACTGCGGGTGACATCGTTGCGATCACTGGTCTTGGTGAACTGAAAATCTCTGACACCATCTGTGATGTGAACACGGTTGAAGCTCTTCCACCACTAAGTGTTGATGAACCAACGGTAACGATGACTTTCCAAGTAAACACTTCTCCGTTTGCTGGTAAAGAAGGTAAGTTCGTAACTTCACGTAATATTCTTGAGCGTCTTGAAAAAGAATTGGTTCACAACGTAGCACTACGTGTTGAACAAACAGACGATCCAGATAAATTCCGTGTGTCTGGTCGTGGTGAGCTTCACCTTTCAATTCTTATTGAGAACATGCGTCGTGAAGGTTTTGAGCTTGCTGTATCTCGTCCAGAAGTAATTCTGAAAGAAGAAAATGGTCAGCTAATGGAACCGTTTGAAACTGTGACTATCGACGTTCAAGAAGAACACCAAGGCGGTATCATGGAGAAAATCGGCATGCGTAAAGGCGAGCTGAAAGATATGTCTCCAGATGGTAAAGGCCGTGTGCGTCTTGACTTCATGATGCCTTCTCGTGGTTTGATTGGTTTCCAAACAGAGTTTTTAACTCTAACATCAGGTTCAGGTCTTCTTTACCATACGTTTGATCATTACGCACCGCACAAAGGTGGCGAAATTGGTCAGCGTGTAAACGGTGTATTGATTTCAAATGCGACTGGTAAAGCGTTGACTTATGCACTATTTAACCTTCAAGAGCGTGGTCGTCTATTTACGGAGCACGCTGACGAAGTGTACGAAGGTCAAGTAATTGGTATCCATAACCGTTCAAATGACCTGACAGTTAACTGTTTGAAAGGTAAACAGCTAACTAACGTACGTGCATCTGGTACTGATGAAGCTCAAGTTCTGACTCCAGCAATCAAGTTCACTCTAGAGCAAGCTCTAGAGTTCATTGATGATGATGAACTAGTAGAAGTAACTCCAGAGAGCATCCGTATCCGTAAGCGTCACCTAACGGAAAACGATCGTAAACGTGCATCTCGCGGTTAATTAACCCTCTTAGGTTATCGTTTTTAAAAACCCCTAGCTGTGTAAGCTAGGGGTTTTTTGTATCTAAATAGTGTGAGGCATTTATTATGTTTCCTGTGATTATCACGGGCGGTCCCGGCGCAGGTAAGACAACGCTGATCAAAGCTTTGTCAGATAGAGGATTTACAACTTTTCAGGAATCTTCTCGTGATTTGATTGAGCAGCAAAGCCAGTTAACAGATGGCATTCTTCCATGGGAAAATATGTCGGGGTTCGCCGCTTTATGTTTTGAAGTTATGAAACAGCAAAAGAGTAAAGCGAGTGAACATTCCATCGCCTTCTTGGATAGAGCAATACCGGATATATGTGGATATTTAAAAGGTGCTGAAATAGAGCCTGACGAACAGTATTTATTGGAAAGCAAGGGATACTTCCGTAAGGTTTTTGTTTGTTGCCCTCACCAAGATATTTATGTTCAGGATGAAATTCGTCCTTATCCTTTTGAAGAGGCTTTAGATATTCATTACAGGTTGGTGGACATTTATCAGCAGTTTGGTTACTGCTGTATTGAAGTCCCTTTTAAGACGGTCAACGAACGAGTTGAATTTGTCTTGAATACTCTCTCAACAACCTGATCAGGGAACATTGTTTGGTTTATCTATCAAAGTTAACCTTGAACTAAGCAAGTTGAGTCCCACTCTATTAAAATTAGTACGTTACAAACATACAAACTCTCGCATCGAGAGTTTGTCCGGGTAAAAACAGTCAGGAGAGTGCAATTGGACTTACAGCATTCGGTCAAACAAACCTATGCATTTGGCCGATATTTAGTTTTAAGAATGAAACATGATCGCGTGAATGTTAATGCAGGGTATCTGGCGTATATTACTTTGCTTTCCATCGTGCCGATGTTTACGGTTTCACTCTCTATCATGTCGTCATTTGAGATCTTCTCAAATGTGGGTGAAATTCTGCAAGACTTTGTGATTGAACACTTTGTTCCTGCCGCTGGCTTAGCGGTACGCACTGCGCTAACAGAGTTCATTACTAATACGGCGAAAATGACTGCTGTTGGTGGTGTATTTCTGTTTGTTGCTGCTTTAATGCTGATTTCCAACATAGATAAAAACTTGAACTACATATGGCGGGTGAGAAATAAACGACGTGTTGTTTTTTCTTTTTCTATGTACTGGATGATTTTGACGCTGGGGCCTCTTCTGCTGGGGGCGAGTATCGCAATGACGTCTTATATCACTTCGTTGAAAATCATTGATAGTGAGGCTCTGGTTGGCGTTTACAACCTGTTTTTGCGTTGGCTGCCGTTCTTGCTCTCTTTTTTCGCTTTTGCTGGTTTGTACTTACTGGTTCCGAATAAAAAGGTCTATATTTATCATTCTCTTGTCGGAGCGCTGGCCGCTGCCATTCTCTTTGAACTGAGTAAGAAAGCCTTTGCGGCCTATATTACCCATTTCCCCTCATATCAGCTTATTTATGGGGCGTTGGCAGCGATACCAATTCTGTTCGTCTGGATATACCTGTGTTGGATGATTGTCTTGATAGGTGCAGAAGTCACAGCGGCTTTGGGTGAGCGTGAGTGCTGGAGTGAGGAAGAAGACATGATAAACTCGAATGCCCTTTCAAAGATTGAGAAGGAAGAAGATTCCAGTGATAGCGTTGATTCAACGAGTAAGTGAAGCAGCAGTACGCGTCGACGGTGAAGTAGTCGGTGAAATTGAAAAAGGTTTATTGGTATTACTAGGTGTTGAACGTGAAGATGACGATGCGAAAGCTAAGCGTTTGATGGAGCGCGTGACTTCCTACCGAGTATTTGAAGACCACGCTGGCAAAATGAATTTAAGTGTGAAAGATGTGGGTGGCAGCGTGTTGGTTGTTTCTCAGTTCACTTTGCCCGCAGATACAAAAAAAGGGACACGAGCGGGGTTTTCTCGTGGTGCTCATCCACAAGATGCTGAGCGTCTGTATAATTATTTTTCTGACTTATGTGAAGAAGTGTTGCCAACTGAGCGAGGACGCTTTGCGGCAGACATGAAAGTCTCACTAGTCAACGATGGACCTGTGACATTTTGGTTGCAGGTATAATGTTTAGGAACGGAATCTATGTTTAAACTTATTACGCCGACTACGGATAATCAGCTCAATAAGTATTACCACTTCCGCTGGCAGATGTTGCGTGAGCCTTGGCGAATGCCTATCGGCTCAGAGCGCGATGAATATGACCCTATGAGTCATCACCGCATGATTGTCGATGGAAGAGGAAGACCCATTGCAATCGGTCGTCTATACATTACCCCAGACAGTGAAGGCCAAATCCGCTATATGGCGGTGAAAGCAGCTCGTCGCAACAAGGGTATGGGATCGTTAGTATTAGTTGCTCTGGAGTCTTTAGCGCGTCAGGAAGGAGCAAAACGTCTGGTATGTAGTGCCCGTGAGGACGCCATTTCATTTTATGAAAGAAACGGCTTTGAGCGTCGCGGAGAACTGAACGATGAGCGAGGTCCTGTTCGTCATCAACAGATGGTGAAACATCTCGACCCAATGGCAAATGTATTACGTAAGCCAGAGTGGTGTACAGAGCTTCAGGATCGTTGGGCAACTCAAATTCCGATCAGTGATAAAATGGGCATCAAAGTTCAGCAATATACTGGCTATCAGTTTCAGTGCTGTGCGCAGATAAACCCGAATCTCAATCCACACAATACTATGTTTGCCGGCTCTGCTTTTACCTTGGCAACGCTCACTGGCTGGGGAATGGCGTGGTTGTTGATGCGTGAACGTGGCCTAGAAGGTGATATAGTGCTGGTGGACAGTAATATTCGTTATCATCACCCAGTGGTACATAACCCTGTTGCTTCCACATCCTTAGACGGAATTAGCGGGGACTTGGACCGTTTAGCGTCTGGTCGTAAAGCCCGAATCGTGGTGAACGTGAACATATCAAGTGGTGATGTTGACTCTGTAGCTTTCGTTGGAACCTACATGCTCATCCCTAACTATCAAGAGATCCTAAAAAAAGCTGGCGCAAATTAATACCGAGCTTTAGTCGGGGCAAGGTAGTTGTTGTTGCGTATTTCTCAGCAGGTCATAGCTGACTTTCTTACAGCCCTGACTCACATCAATGATAAATTGCCCTTCTTGAGGTGAAACCAAATCAAGTTGGGCAACAATATCTGCATCCAACCCTAATCCTCTCAACGGTGTTTTCGCTAAGCTGATTCGGCCTCTGTCGGCAGTCAATTTAAGGTTATCAACGTCAAACGGTTGAACAACCAGTGAGTCAGGTGTTTTCAGAACCATAATGCCGTCACGCATGCTGCCATTCAGTTCCCCAGTAATAGAGTGGGAAAGCATCGAATAATCACCAGCCAATCCTTCAGCGTTGATGTCGAATTCAGTAATTGCGTCGATTTTTACTGGCAGTTTAACGAAGTGGTTTATCACAGGGAATGGCAAACCATCAGCATGCGCTGTCAAAGACCAAGGAGCGCTTGGCTGAGTGAAATCCCAATAAGCATTGGCTTCTAGATAGCCTTTTTCAAGCGGGATGAAGGCTCTGTCGAGTTGCCAGTTACCTTTGTCACTGTGCATTTCAATGACCCCTTGAGTGCTGATTAGCTCTCCGACACTTGCACTGTTAGCACTGATAGCTAACTTACCATCCCACAAGCCCCACTGAGTGTTTTTAACCAACTGAGCATTCGTTCCTTCAATGGTTAGTCCGGACAGTTGCCAGAAAGGTTTGCTGATAAGCTGAATCAGTTGCAGGTTATTGATTGCCAAGCTATCTATGGCAAGCTCATTGAGCTGGGGCAACTGTTTAGGTATCCAAGCTAAATCTTGCTGTGTATCAGCAAACCATTTAATGCCTCTCGCATTAAACTGTTTTAAGTGAATACTGGTTGGTGTCACGTTGCCTGATAACTGAACACTACCTTGTAAAACTTCGGTTGAAAAATCGCTGATAGAAATGGATTGGTCTGAAAAATCGAGCTTAATACTTGGTTCCACCCACTGTAGACCTTTCCATGAAATCGAATCAGCGTTTAATGACAGGTAACCTTTGTCTTGTTGCCAGACAGATTGAGTGAGAGAGAAGTTTTCCAACGAAGCGGCAGTGTTTTCCAGTTCAAAGCCAGCTAACGTGATCTGGCTGTTAAGAATATCCAGACTGTTGATATGTGTGATGTATTTAAGCGCTTGCTGCCACAGTTTATCTGTCGTGCTGTTTAATGATTCTGGCAGTTTTAAGTGGCTGATGGTGGTGTTAATCAGTGACCATCCCGAATCAAACTGTTCTGCCTGACCTGAAAAGTCCGCACCTCGCCATTTAAACGATGCTCCATAAACTGTACTGTCATTCGTTTTGTAATCTGCATCAATCAAAACTTTGTCGAAAGCTTCACCATCCCAATAAAACTGGTCTACGGATAGCTGAAGCTCACCATAAGGCAGTAGCTGTTCGTGGTCTCTCCATTGAGGGTGCTTCACCTGAAGATTGACACTTCGGGCAATTAGTCCTTGATGCGAGAAGTCCACATTGTGCAGAGCAAGTTGGTTCAATTGTAAGTTTTGAAGGAAGTCTGAAGACGGAAGACCCTGAGAAAAGTTCGCTCCATCAAGCAACAGACTATCAATGACCAGTTTGTCTTGTTTGATCAGTTTTTCGTTTAGCCAGATATCAACTTTGGAAAAAGAGATCGGTTGTTCTTTCGTCTCAATACTGACGTTGTGCAAGGTGAAGTGAGCTGGATATTCATAATCGAGGTCAGAAAAGGAGAGTTTGTTCGGCCATAACTGTTGAGTTAACCATTGAGCGGAAGGGGTAAAATAACGGGTGTGCATAACACCAAATACCACCAACGTAAACGTAAGTAGTAACACTATAACTCCAATCCCTAGTGCTAACAGTTTCTTCATGGTTTGTATCGGCTAAACGGAACGAGCTAACAGCTTTGATCAAATATCGATTCGCTTCAACAAAAAAGCCCCTAAAAATAGGGGCTTGCTAAGTTTTTAAACGTCAAATGCTGAGGTGATCGTTTCAGTCTAGTTGCGGACCCGCTGCGACTAGTGATTTACCTTCTGCATTGTCTGTGTACTTATCGAAGTTGTTGATGAAGCGAGTAGCAAGATCTTTTGCTTTGCTTTCCCATTGTAGAGGGTCAACGTAAGTATCACGTGGGTCTAGAATTGATGGATCAACACCAGGCAATGCGGTTGGAATTTCTAGATTGAAAATCGGCACGTGTTTTGTTTCTGCCTCTTCAATAGAGCCATCCAAAATCGCATCTATGATACCGCGAGTATCTTGAATTGAGATACGTTTACCTGAACCGTTCCAACCTGTATTCACTAGGTAAGCTTCAGCGCCCACTGCTTCCATACGTTTTACCAGTACTTCTGCATACTGTGTTGGGTGTAGCGTTAAGAACGCTGCGCCGAAACAAGCAGAGAAAGTTGGAGTTGGTTCAGTAATACCACGTTCAGTACCAGCCAGCTTCGCTGTGAAGCCTGAAAGGAAATGGTACTTGGTTTGTTCTGGAGTCAATTTAGATACAGGAGGTAGTACACCGAACGCATCTGCAGACAAGAAGATAACTTTATTTGCGTGGCCGCCTTTTGAAATAGGCTTAACGATGTTATCGATATGATAAATAGGGTAAGAAACACGTGTGTTTTCGGTTTTCGAACCGTCATCAAAGTCGATAGAGCCATCGGCACGAACGGTCACGTTTTCTAATAGAGCATCACGGCGAATTGCGTTGTAGATATCTGGCTCTGCTTCTTTAGATAGCTTAATGGTTTTCGCGTAGCAGCCACCTTCAAAGTTGAAGACACCATCATCGTCCCAGCCATGTTCGTCATCACCGATCAATGCTCGTTTAGGATCGGTAGAAAGCGTGGTTTTACCTGTGCCAGACAGACCAAAGAAAATTGCTACGTCGCCATCTTTACCCATGTTCGCAGAACAGTGCATAGACGCGATGCCTTGAAGAGGTAGGAAGTAGTTCATCATTGCGAACATACCTTTCTTCATCTCACCGCCGTACCAAGTACCGCCGATAAGTTGCATTTTTTCAGTCAGGTTAAACACAGTGAAGTTTTCAGAGTTCAGACCATGCTCTTGCCATTTAGTGTTGGTGCACTTAGCGCCATTCATGACAACGAAATCAGGTTTGAAGTTGGCTAACTCTTCATCACTTGGGCGGATGAACATGTTTTTCACGAAGTGCGCTTGCCAAGCTACTTCAGTAATAAAGCGCACACATAAACGCGTATCAGCGTTAGCGCCACAATAACCGTCAAATACGAACAGACGTTTGCCAGAAAGCTGTTTGTTCACTTGAGCTTTCAAGTCATTCCAAATTTCTTGGCTGATTGGTTTGTTATCGTTTTTCGCTTGTTCTGATGTCCACCATAACGTGTCACGCGTGGTGTCATCTTTAACGATAAACTTATCTTTAGGCGAGCGACCAGTAAAGATACCAGTGTCTACTGCGACTGCTCCCAGTTCAGTGACTACGCCTTTCTCGTAGCCTTCTAAATCTGAGCGTGTTTCTTCTGCGAATAACGTTTCGTAACTTGGGTTGTGTATGACTTCAGTTACGTTGGTAATTCCGTATTGGGTTAGGTCTAATTGTGCAGCCTTTGTATGTTCCATAACGGTCATAGGTGCTCCTTATAAGGATTTTTGTAGGGATTTTGTAATAATGTTTTTAATTGTTATCTGCTAACCATGCTATCAACGGGCTGGGGGGAAAACAGGGAGATAGTTCAAAAAATACCCACTTATTTCCTATGGTTTTAGGTAACTCGTCACATATCTTAGCCAGAGTATTTTATCTTGTAGTTGGCAAGAGATACCAGAGGAAATCGTTAATAATTCCCAGAAATTAAGTATGCTGTACGGTAGCTGTAAGCCTTGATTTTATTGGGTTTTGATCACAAAAAAAGCCAGCTTTAGGCTGGCTTTCGCGGGAGAATGACGTGCTTGTTAATTCTAGTGAATTAATGCAGCGTTTTTTGTTCACTTTGTGCTTGTGAGTAGAGTTCTGCTACCTGCGCTGAATCGAAAGAATACGTTGTACCACAGTAATCACAATGTAAAGAAACCGATCCTTCTTCTGCCAAAATGTCGTTTATTTCATCTCGGGAGATGGTCACAATAGCCGCGCCGCTACGATCACGCGAACAACCACAAAGGAACTCAACGTCTTGAGGTTCAAACAATTTCACTTGTTCTTGGTTGTATAAGCGGTACAGAAGTTCGTTTGCTTCAAGAGTGAAAAGCTCTTCGTTTTTCACTGTATTTGTTAGCTGCTCTAGGTGCTCAAAATCTTCTGGTGAACCAGTGCCATCTGGAACGACTTGTAACAGCATACCAGCAGCATGAGGTTTGCCTTCATGCTCGCCCGTACGAATCCACAAACGTGTTTTTAATTGCTCAGAGCGCAAGAAGTAGTTTTCAATCACTTGAGCAATGTTGTCACCTTCAAGACCTACAACGCCTTGATAACGTTCGCCTTTTTTCGGTTCGATAGTAATGACCAAATGACCTTTACCCATCAAATCGTGTAAACCTGCGTCGTCGGCGATGTCGCCTTCCCAGCGCGCAACACCACGAATGCGCTGGTTGTTGTCGCCATTGATTACTGCTAAAGATACAGGACCATTACCTTGCAGTTGCATGGTAATTGAGCCTTCAAATTTTAGTGTCGCGGTTAACAGGGTAGTGGCTACCAGTAGCTCGCCCAACAGAGCTTGAATAGGCGCTGGGTATTCCTTGCTAGTGATAATTTGTTGGTACGCTTTATCTAGCTGTACGAGTTCACCGCGTACTGATAAGTCTTCAAATAGGTAGCGATTTAATACGTTGGTCGCCTTTGCGCTTGTAGTCATAAGGAATAATCCGGCTATTTACTGATGTTTAAATTTTAGAAGATCTCGACGCTGTTTTTTATCTGGGCGGCGATCTGGGCTTGGGTTGTGAGCATTTAGCTTGCGTGCTAACGCTTGACGCTCACGTTTTTCTATACTCTCAGGCGTTTCTGAATAGAGGGTTTGCGCTTCCGGTGCACCGCGCCTTTGATCCGAAATCCTGTCAATGGTAACGGTTTTTTCTTCTTGACCTTGGCGCAGGGTTATCACTGCACCAAGCTCGACAATCTTGCTTGGTTTTGAACGTTGGCCATTATAATGAACTTTGCCACCATCGACCATATTTCGTGCAATTGAACGAGTTTTATAAAATCTCGCGGCCCAAAGCCATTTATCGAGCCGAACTTCTTCGTTAGTGGAACTCATTTTGTTTAATGACCTCTAATCAATGCTCTTTACTCTTCGATGGGGGATAAAGTGGTGCTTAAGCATCATATTTTCAACCGAATCGAAAATTTAATAATAGAAAAAAACATGCTCTGTTGTTTAATGTTATATTGTTCGACTGCTGTTTATTCGGACGACAGTGGCTAGGGATTTAATAAAATCAAATGATTAATCAAGGAAAGCGAGAAGAATGCAGTTAAGCAAATTAATTTTCGACTGCGTGGCAAATTAATATGTTGAAAAATATCTCTCAATGGCAGAACCCAGTCAGTGTCATTCTCACTCTTGTATTGCTTTCTGCTTCAGCATGGATGTTGGGAAAAATGGTTTGGACGGTTCAAAGTGAACCTGTTTTTGTCTCTGCTTGGAGTCCTTCCAACAGCAGTTCTACGCCAACCAAAGCTAGCACCATTGATATTACTTCTTTGCAAAACGGCAGCTTGTTTGGTCAATATTCAGAATCAACACCAGTGGTTGATACTCCTAAAGTTGTCGATGCACCAAAAACTCGTTTAAACCTAGTTCTTGTTGGTGTTGTGGCAAGCAGCGATGTAGATAAAAATCTGGCTGTTATTGCAAACCGAGGTGCTCAGTCTACCTACGGAATCAACGAAGTCATAGAAGGCACAAGGGCAAAGCTCAAAGCGGTATTTGCTGATCGAGTCATAATCGACAACTCAGGTCGAGATGAAACTCTAATGCTGGATGGTATTGATTACGCAGCGAGAAATTCGGCTTCCAGCACTGAGCAACTTAGAGCTCAACGTCCAGTTGCCAATGATGCGAGACAAAGTGAAGACAAACTGGATGCGATTCGTGAAGCGATTCTCAAGAATCCACAAGAAATTTTTCAATATGTTCGTCTTTCTCAAGTAAAAGAAGACGATACCATCGTCGGGTACCGAGTGAGTCCAGGCAGAGACACAGCATTATTTGAGTCTGTTGGCCTGCAAGATGGTGATATAGCGATTGAATTTAACGGGTTTGACCTAACCAAACCAGAAGTAATGAATGAATTAGCATCTGCGGTGTCAGAGATGACAGAGATTAATCTGTCAGTTCTTCGTGACGGTCAACAGCATGATATCTATATACAATTGTAAGACTGATGCATTAGCTTCAGCCTAGGGAGTATTTGTGAAACATTGGCTTAAAAAAAGTGCGTGGCTGATTGCCAGCAGCTTATTGATTTCACCTGCAGTATTAGCCAGTGAATTTAGTGCGAGCTTTAAAGGCACTGATATTCAAGAGTTCGTCAACATCGTTGGTCGTAACCTTGAAAAAACCATCATTGTTGATCCTTCGGTGCGCGGGAAAATCGATGTACGCAGCTATGACACACTCAATGAAGAACAGTATTACAGCTTCTTTTTAAATGTCCTTGAGGTGTATGGTTTCGCCGTGATCGAAATGGATAACGGTGTCCTTAAAATCGTTAAAGCAAAAGATGCCAAAACATCACCAGTTCCGGTTTTAGGGGATAATGATCGAGCATCTGGCGATAGTGTTGTTACTCAAGTGGTTGCGGTTAAAAACGTATCCGTTCGAGAGCTTTCGCCACTTTTACGTCAACTGATTGATAACGCAGGCGCTGGCAACGTAGTGCATTATGATCCTGCCAATATCATTTTGATTACAGGTCGTGCGGCGGTGGTGAATCGTCTGGCTGAGATAGTGCGCCGTGTTGACCAAGCGGGAGACAAAGACATTGAAGTGGTTGAGCTTAAAAACGCTTCAGCAGCTGAAATGGTTCGTATTGTTGAAGCGTTAAATAAAACCACCGACGCGAAAAACACACCTGAATTTTTGCAGCCTAAGCTGGTGGCTGATGATCGTACCAATTCGATTCTCATTTCTGGCGATCCTAAAGTTCGTCAACGCCTCAGACAATTAATCAAACAGCTTGATGTTGAGATGGCAACCAAAGGCAACAACCGCGTAGTGTATTTGAAATATGCGCAAGCGGAAGAGTTGGTTGATGTTCTGAAAGGTGTATCCGACAACCTACAAGCAAAAGATCAGCAAGGCGCACAGAAAGCGACAAGTTCAAAAAATAACGAAGTGATGATTTCTGCCCATAAAGGAACAAACTCACTCGTTATTACTGCACCGCAAGACATTATGAATGCGATGCTGGATGTGATTGCCCAATTAGATATTCGTCGTGCTCAGGTACTTATTGAAGCCTTGATCGTAGAAATGTCAGAAGGAGACGGTATCAACCTTGGTGTTCAGTGGGGTTCGCTGGAAAGCGGTTCTGTTATTCAATATGGCAACACTGGTGCTTCAATCGGTAATGTAATGGTTGGTATAGAAGAAGCGAAAGACCAAACCACAACGGAATACTATTACGATTCAGCGGGTAACCGTCGTCCTTATGATTCAACAACTTCTGGCGATTACAGCACATTGGCTTCAGCTCTGTCGGGAATTAACGGTGCTGCCGTCAGCATTATGATGGGCGACTGGACGGCTTTACTGAGTGCAGTATCAAGCGATTCCAACTCCAACATTCTGTCATCGCCAAGTATTACTGTGATGGATAACGGTGAAGCATCTTTTATCGTTGGTGAAGAAGTGCCGGTATTAACAGGCTCGACATCGAGCTCAAATAACGAGAACCCATTCCAGACGGTTGATCGTAAAGAAGTGGGTATCAAGCTTAAAGTCGTTCCTCAGATTAACGAAGGGGATTCGGTTCAACTGAAGATTGAGCAAGAGGTCTCTAACGTTTTAGGTGCGAATGGCGCAGTAGACGTACGTTTCGCAAAGCGTCAGTTAAATACGTCTGTAATGGTTCAAGATGGTCAGATGCTGGTTCTGGGTGGTCTGATTGATGAAAGAGCCTTGGAAAGTGAATCCAAAGTGCCATTTCTGGGAGATATTCCAGTACTGGGCTATTTGTTTAAATCAACCAGTACTCAGGTTGAAAAGAAAAACCTGATGGTGTTTATCAAGCCAACCATCATCCGCGATGGTATGGCGGCGGATGGTATTACTCAGCGTAAATACAATTACATCCGTGCCGAGCAGCTATTTAAAGCCGAAGAAGGCTTAAAACTGATGGATAACAATAATATTCCGGTATTGCCTAAATTTGGTGAAGAACGCCGCCATCCAGCGGAAATTCAAGCATTTCTTGATCAAATCAGTTCCGTCCAGATGGAAGCGAAGCAATGACAGAGGTAGTGGCGTCCATTGTTCGACGATTGCCGTTTAGCTTTGCCAACCGCTTCAAGATGGTTTTGGAGTGGAGTCAAACTTCGGCTTCAGTCTATTACGTCGCGCCAGTTTCGATCTCTGCTCTAGCGGAAGTGAAGCGTGTTGTTCGTGGTCATTTTCAGTTAGTCGAACTGAATGCCAGTGAGTTTGAAAGCAAACTCACTCAGGTATATCAACGAGACTCTTCTGAAGCTCGTCAGTTGATGGAAGATATCGGTGCCGACAGTGACGATTTCTTCTCATTGGCGGAAGAGCTTCCTCAAAGTGAAGACTTGCTTGAGTCGGACGATGATGCACCTATCATTAAATTGATTAACGCTATGCTGGGTGAGGCAATCAAAGAAGGCGCATCCGATATTCATATCGAAACGTTTGAAAAATCATTATCGATTCGTTTCCGTGTGGATGGTGTGCTGCGTGAAGTATTGAGTCCGAGCCGTAAATTAGCACCGCTGTTGGTTTCCCGTGTGAAGGTCATGGCGAAACTCGACATTGCCGAAAAACGTGTTCCTCAAGATGGCCGTATTTCCTTACGTATCGGCGGCAGAGCTGTGGATGTTCGTGTTTCGACTATGCCGTCTTCCCACGGAGAACGTGTGGTGATGCGTTTGTTAGATAAGAACGCTACTCGTCTGGATCTGCACAGTTTGGGCATGACACAAACCATCCAAGATAGTTTCCGCAAACTGATTGAAAGGCCGCATGGCATCTTGCTGGTTACAGGTCCTACTGGCTCTGGTAAATCGACAACCTTGTATGCAGGCTTGCATGAGATTAACTCAAATGAGCGCAATATCCTTACCGTAGAAGATCCGATTGAATTCGATATTGACGGCATAGGCCAGACACAGGTAAACCCTAGAGTCGATATGACCTTTGCTCGTGGTTTGCGGGCGATTTTACGACAAGATCCCGATGTTGTGATGGTCGGAGAAATTCGTGACTTAGAAACAGCTCAAATCACTGTTCAAGCCTCGTTAACTGGTCACTTAGTGATGTCCACGCTGCATACCAATACCGCAATCGGTGCTGTTACGCGCTTACGTGATATGGGTATTGAGCCTTTCTTACTCTCTTCTTCGTTGCTGGGCGTACTTGCACAGCGTTTAGTGCGTACACTGTGCCCTGACTGTAAGCAAGCCTATGAAGCGGATGAGTCACAGAAAAAGCTGTGTGGTGTGAAGAAAAAGTCTCAACTGACACTCTATCGAGCCACTGGCTGCCCACATTGTAATTACAAGGGATATCGTGGAAGAACCGGCATTCACGAGCTGTTGCTGGTGGATGACAAAGTGCAGGCACTAATACACGACGAGGTCGGCGAACAAGCGATAGAAAAACACATTCGCGATTACACACCAAGTATTCGTCAAGATGGTTTGGATAAAGTGATTCAAGGCATCACATCACTGGAAGAAGTGATGAGAGTGACCAAGGAGTCATAATGGCGGCGTTTGAATATAAAGCTCTTGATGAGAAAGGGAGAAACAAAGCCGGAGTCATTGAAGGCGACAGTGCTCGTCAGGTTCGCCAACGTCTGAAAGAACAGAACTTAGTACCGGTTGAAGTGGTTGAAACCAAAGTAAAATCACAGCGTGCACGCGCCTCTTCTTTCAGCTTTAAAAAAGGGATAAGCACTGCCGATTTAGCGCTGATTACCCGTCAGCTTTCAACTCTGGTTCAGTCTGGAATGCCATTGGCTGACTGTTTGATGGCTGTGTCGGAGCAAGCAGAAAAACCGCATATTCGAAACATGCTTTTGGCTGTTCGCTCAAAAGTGACCGAAGGCCATACACTGGCAGACAGTTTCAACGACTATCCTCACGTGTTTGATGATCTGTTCCGCTCTATGGTTGCAGCCGGAGAAAAATCAGGTCATTTAGATTCAGTTCTAGAACGTTTGGCGGACTACGCTGAAAACCGCCAAAAATTGCAGTCGAAACTTCTGCAAGCCATGATTTATCCAGTTGTGTTGGTTGTGTTCGCGGTAGGTATTGTTGCCTTCCTTTTAGCGTCGGTAGTACCGAAAATTGTCGGCCAATTTGTGCAGATGAATCAACAATTGCCAGCGTCGACTCAGTTTTTGCTCTCAGCGAGCGAGTTCGTCCAAAACTGGGGGCTAGCGGTACTGTTCGGTGGCATTGCGATCTTCTCTCTGTGCAAGTGGATGCTGCGTAAGCCGGATGTACGCATGGCCTGGGACAAAAAACAGATGCATTGGCCAGTGATTGGCAAGATTGTACGAGGTTTAAATGCGTCCCGATTTTCTCGCACCCTGTCGATATGCGCTTCCAGTGCCATTCCTATTTTAGATGGTATGAGAATCGCGGTGGATGTGATGCCAAACCACTACGCTAAGCAGCAGGTCACTATTGCGGCAGACAAGGTTCGAGAAGGTATTAGCCTTAGAAGGGCACTAACGGAAAGCAAACTTTTTCCGCCAATGATGCTGCATATGATTGCCAGTGGTGAACAAAGTGGTGAATTGGAGAGCATGCTGACTCGGGCTGCCGATAACCAAGATGCCAATTTCGAATCAACGGTGAACATTGCATTAGGCATATTTACACCAGCGCTGATTGCGGTGATGGCAGGGATGGTGTTGTTTATCGTTATGGCGACATTAATGCCTATCCTAGAAATGAACAATTTAATGACGAGATAACACTTTCTTGGCTTTTGATCAGTAGCTGAGTGTTATTTTTAGCAAATATAAGAAATACAAATTTGCGAAACGGAGCAGAAATGAAAAAACGTAATAAAACGCAGGCTGGTTTTACTCTTTTAGAAATCATGGTTGTTATTGTGATCTTGGGTATTTTGGCAAGCCTCGTGGTCCCCAACTTAATGGGCAATAAAGAAAAAGCAGATCAGCAAAAAGCTGTTACGGATATTGTTGCATTAGAGAATGCTCTGGATATGTATAAGCTCGACAACAGTGTTTATCCAACTACAGATCAAGGTTTAGAGGCGTTGGTAACCAAACCATCTAGCCCTGAACCTCGTAACTATCGCGATGGTGGCTATATTCGTCGTTTACCAAAAGACGCTTGGGGTAACGACTACCAATATTTAAGCCCAGGTGACAACGGTGCTATTGATATTTTCTCTCTAGGTGCCGACGGTCAGGAAGGCGGAGAAGGCGCAAACGCCGATATTGGTAACTGGAATATTCAGGATTTTCAATAACACCGATAACTAAGGACAGGGGGCGGTAGCCCCCGCTTTTCTTTCATGAAGCAATCTCGCGGCTTTACATTACTGGAAATACTGTTGGTGCTAGTGCTGATATCGGTCAGTACGGTTGCCGTTATTGCCACATTTCCTATTTCGCAGAAAGATGAAGCCAAGCTGGCAGCGCAGAGCCTGTTTCAGCGAATTCAGCTTATTAATGAAGAAGCTATTTTAAGCGGACGCGATTTTGGTCTGAGAGTCGATGAGCTAAACCGTGCTTTTCTCTTTGTTGAGTTATCTGAGGATGGCTGGAATACGCTGGAAAAACGTCAGTTTGGTTCCGAATTAAACCTCCCTTCTGAACTAGTGATTGATTTCCAGTTGGGTGGTAATGCTTGGGTCAACGATGAGCGAATGTTTGACCCAGAACCTTTGTTTGATCAAGAGATGTTTGCTGAGAAAAAGCAGCTACTACCGCCGCAAATCTTCATTTTATCGAGTGGTGAAGTGACGCCATTTGTTGTGAGTATTCATCCAAAGCAGTCACCTATGGAGAGCTGGCGTCTTGTCGTTGAAGAAAATGGGCAAATATGTTTATTTGCACCGGGAGAGCAAGATGAAAAAGCATAAAGGCTTTACTTTGCTTGAGGTGTTAGTTGCGTTAGCCATTTTTGCTACCGCGGCGGTCAGTGTTATACGAGCGGTGAGTCAACACATTAATACGGTTCAATATCTGGAAGAAAAAACGTTTGCTTCAATGGTGATAGACAATCAAATGGCGTTAGTGATGCTGGCTCCAAACGAACTGCGAGCAAAAAAAGGCACAGAGTCACTGGCTGGACGTACTTGGCATTGGAAAGTCACTCCTATCGATACTTCCAGCGGTTACTTACGAGCTTTTGATATCAGTGTATCGGCAGAAGAGACCGCAAGCTCTATAACCACGGTGAGAAGTTATGTCGCGAAGTAGAAGAATGCGAAATAACGGTTTTACGCTGATTGAAGTGTTGGTGGCTATCGCTATTTTTGCCAGTTTGAGTGTCGGTGCTTACCAGGTTTTAAATCAGGTTCAACGCAGCAATGAGCTTTCACAACAGCGAACAACACGGCTGAATGAAATCAATCGAGCTGTTGTGCTTATGGATGCAGATTTTCGCCAAATTGCGGCGCGTCAATTTCGTACTCAAGGTGATGAACCAAGTGACCAGTTTTTAATTTGGCAAGATGCCCTATTGGGGTCGGATCAAAAGGGAATCATATTTACCCGTTTAGGTTGGAGTAACCCACAGCAACAGTTTCCTCGTGGTGAAGTAGCTAAAGTTGCTTACCGAGTCAGAGACGGAGTTTTGGAAAAAATTTGGTGGCGTTATCCGGATTCGCCAGTAGGACAAGAAGGTATTGTTACGCCAATACTGACCCAAGTAGATAGCTGGAGCATGCGTTTCTATTACGGCGGTAAATGGAGCGACAATTGGGAGCAGAAAATGGTGTTGCCGAATGCCATCGCAGTGAAATTGACATTAAAAGATTACGATGAGATTGAGCGTATCTATTTAGTGGCTGGAGGCGTTGTGCTAGGGGGCGAAGATGCTTCGTAACGGTATGCCGCAAGCCCATGCACCACAAACCCATGCACAGCAAAATCGAGCGCACCGAGGTTCATCTAAATATCGTCGCTCTCAACACGGTGTTGCACTGATTGTTGTATTGCTACTGCTGGTTATTATGGTTTCTATTGCGGCAACCATGTCTGAGAGATTGTTTACGCAGTTTCAACGCGCTAGCCATCAAGTGAATTACCAGCAAGCCTACTGGTATAGTGTAGGCGCTGAAGGTTTGGCGACTGTCGCGATTGAACAAAGTTACAAGGATAGCGATACGATTAACTTGAGTCAGGTATGGGCGTTAGAAGAGCAAACTTATCCGTTGGATTATGGTCAGTTGCGCGGGCGCATTTACGATAAACAAGCCTGCTTCAATCTCAATGTGTTGGGTTCGATTGAGTCCAGCTCAGGTGCCAACACTAAGCCCTATCCGCTGCGTGTTTGGCAGACACTGCTAGAGACGCTAGAGGTGGATAATTATTCGGCGGAAGTGATCGCAGATTCCACAAGGGAGTTCATTGACAGCGATAACCGAGTACAAACCACTTACGGTGCAGAAGACAGCTACTATGAGTCAATGTCACCAGCTTACATGAGTGCCAACAGCTTGATTGCCGATAGCAGCGAGTTACGTGCTATTCAACAAGTCAGTGGCGATGTGATGCTGAAAGTTGTTCCTTATGTGTGCGCATTACCCAGTGATAACTGGCGATTAAATGTGAATACATTGGCTCCTGAACATGCTCAGTTATTAACGGCGATGTTCAGCCCGAATTTATCTGAATCGAATGCGGAAGCGGTGCTGAAAAATCGTCCTTTTGATGGATGGGCGAGTGTTGATGCATTTTTAGCTGAGGCTCAAATCGCCGCAACAGGCGATAGCATTATCGATCAGGCTAAAGGTTATTTGACTGTCGATAGTCAGTATTTTGAATTAGATGTACAAGTGTTAGTGGATGAGGCGCGCGTGAGACTTCGCAGCCTGTTTTTTAGTGATAATCGAGAAACTGCAACGGTGGTTCGCCGTCGCTTTGGAGGGATCAGTGAGCGAGTTTCTGACCGTTCGACTGAGTAGTCAAAAAGAAGCCATTATCCCTTGGTTGGTGTGGTCTTCAGTACAGCAAGAAGTGATTGCGAGCGGAGAAATTTCAGGTTGGGAACAACTTGAACAACTGAGTTCATACGCTGAACAGCGTTCAATCATTGTCTTGATGTCGGCCAGTGATGTGGTTTTGAGCCGAGTGGAAATTCCCGCTGGTGCAAATCGCAAAATTGAATCCATGCTGCCTTATCTGATTGAAGATGAAGTGGCTCAAGATGTTGACGATATGCACTTTAGTATCCTGAAAAAGACAGGAAATATTGTCGAAGTGGCTGGTATTGACCGCGATTTCTTACAATCTTGCATTGATGAACTTGCTTCGTTGGGCATGACAGTGAAACGCGTGATTCCTGATGTACTTACTGTGCCTGTCCAGCAAGGGTTAGCGGCAGTTCAGTTGGGAAAAGAGTGGCTGATCCGCAAAGGTGACTCTCAGGGGATTTGCGTTGATAGCGAGTGGCTGGAGTTATTTAGTCAATCTGACTGGATCAAAGAGGGCGACAACTTTTTACCTTTAACTGCTTATACCCCTCTACCAGAACTCAGCTTAGCTGATGGTCAAGATTGGCATTTCACACCTTCGCCATTAGTCATGCAACTGCTGACTGAACAGGCTCTGCAAAGCAAAGTGAATATGTTAACCGGCAGCTTCAGAGTGAAATCTTCCTCTATGAAGTATTGGCGCATTTGGCGGAAAGCGGCGTACGCTGCGCTTGTATTCCTTACTGTGCTTATTGGCTATAAGCTTTTAGAAACTCACCGCCTTGAGCAACAAGTTCAGGCCTATCGTGCGGAAAGTGAACGCATATTCCGTGTTGTGTTTCCTGAACGAGAGAAAATCCCTACGGTGAGCTATTTGAAGCGCCTTATGAATGATGAGCTGAATGCTCTGCAAGGTGGAAGCGCTCAGGGGGCTGTTTTGCAATGGTTGACACCACTGCCAGCAACGCTGAGAAGTATTCAAGGCATGGAACTGCAAAGTATTAAGTTTGATAGCAATCGAGGTGAAGTACGCTTAGAAAGCACAAGCAAGGACTTCCAAAGCTTTGAGCAGGCGAGATTGAAGCTTGCTGAGCAGTTTGTTGTAGAACAAGGTCAAGTGAACAAAAATGGCGATGTGGTTGCGGGTTCATTTGTGTTGAAGCAGAAGTAGGTGTTGGCAATGAGTGAGCAAATAGCGAATAAAGTAATAGCGCCACTTCAACACTGGTGGCAAAGCATTAATCAGCGTGAAAAAGTGATGGTATCGATCTGTGCAGTCTTAGTGTTGGTCGCCATTGTTTTTTGGGGAGTACTGCAGCCGCTCAACGAGCGAAGCGTACAAGCCCAAAACCGAATCCAAACTGAGAAGCAACTGCTGACTTGGGTTACTGACAGTGCAGATAAAATAACGGCTTTGCGTAAACAAGGTGGTGTGGTGCGAACCTCTACGCCGCTGAACCAAGTGATCACAACCTCGACTCGTCAATTTAAGATTGAACTAATTCGCATGCAACCTCGAGGAGAGATGATGCAGGTGTGGATACAACCTGTTCCGTTTTCTCAGTTGGTTGCTTGGGTTGCTTACCTTAAAGAGCAGCAAGGTGTGGATGTGGACTTTATGGATATCAAACGCGGCAAACAAGCCGGAGTGGTTGAAGTGCAACGCTTACAGTTAAAACGAGGCGGTTAAGTTGAAAAAAGTTGTTGGCTACGGGATGGTGTTTGTTACGGTATTCGTCACCAGTGCTTTGGTTCACCTTCCTGCACAGTTTGTGTTTAAGAACCTACCATTACCTTCGCAATTGCAGGTAACTGGAGTTCAAGGTTCTATCTGGCAAGGTCGAGCGGAGCAAATCCGCTGGCAGAATCGCAACTTTGGTGAGGTGAGTTGGCAGTTTAAACCTTCGGCTTTGCTTGGGGCAAAAGCTGAAGCGGAGGTCCGCTTTGGTCGCGGCAGTGAACTGAGCTTACGTGGCAAAGGTACGATTGGTTATGGTTTAACGGGTTTTTATGCTGAGAATACTCTGGTTTCAATTCCTGCGGATGTGGCTCTTCAACAAATGCCGATCGCTGTCCCTATTGTCGCTCAAGGCCAATTGGAACTGTCGATCAAAGAGTACCTTTATCAAGCGCCATTTTGTTCAACTGCTCAGGGCACAATCGCGTGGAGTTCCGCAAATGTCGAGTCGCCATTAGGCTCGTTACAGTTGGCACAAGTGATTGCGGATTTAGAGTGCAGCGGGAATACGTTAAAGCTCAAGGGCAGCCAAGAGAGTGCTCAAGTGAGCAGCCAATTTTCCGCTCAGTTGAATCCTGACCGAACTTATCAGGCTGATAGCTGGTTTAAGGTGGGAGCAGAATTTCCTCAGCAGTTAGCACAGCAACTCAAATGGTTGCCTAAGCCTGACGCACAAGGTCGATATGCGTTTAAGCGTCAAGGTCGCTTATAGCTACCCTAAAATGTGTTGTGGCAAATGTGCAAAAAGCGAGAACTGGGTTCTCGCCTTTTTAACTTCAAACTCGCTTGATTAGCATTTCAATATTTTATCCCAAGGAAGGTCCGCATCGCCTAACACGATGAAGTTCGGATTCTCCAAGGTTTCTCTCTCATTGTATGAAAGCGGCTCTAGGTTGGTATTCAAAATACGTCCGCCAGCTTCTTCGACAATACATTGTGTCGCAGCGGTATCCCACTCACCGGTTGGCCCCAAGCGTAAATAGCAGTCCACCGCACCTTCCGCCACTAAGCACGCTTTTAGCGCAGCAGAACCTAAAGGCACTAAATCATAGTTCCAAGCACTGCTGAGTTTGCTGGTAATACGGTTGATGTCCTGACGACGACTGATAGCAATCGCAATCGACTGGTTAGGCAGTTCATGGGTATGAGTACGGATGCGCAGACTCTCCGACATATCAGGGATTTTCCAAGCCCCTTTGCCAGCATAAGCGTAATAAGTCACGCCTGAAACCGGGCCATAGACCACGCCCATCACGGGTTTGTTGTGTTCTACCAAAGCAATAATCGTAGCGAAATCACCGCTGCGAGCGATGAACTCTTGAGTACCATCTAAGGGGTCCACCAACCAGTATCTCTGCCAAGTCTCACGGGTTTGCAAACTGATGTCTGCGTCTTCTTCAGAGAGAACTGGAATATCCGGTGTTAACTCTTTCAAACGTTCCATCACCAGTTTGTGTGCAGCGAGGTCTGCACTGGTGACAGGGGTTTCGTCTTTCTTCGTAAACGCTTGGTAAGATTTTTTTTCGTAGATATCGAGGATCAGTTGACCAGCAGAGCGAGCAATTTCGATGACGTCTGGTAATAGATGAGAGAGATCTTTGGCTGTTGGCATAATCTTTCCTATAACTCTGGCGGTAATTATTGTAAGTAGCGCAGAGTAAGCATCAGGGCGGTGATACTGCGAGCTTCACAGAAATCTAAATGAGTAAGCAGCTCTTCAGCTTGGGCTAAAGGCCAGCGAACCACTTGCAGAGGCTCGGGTTCATCACCTTCCAATTGTTCAGAGTATAGATCTTGTGCAATAAAGAGCGTCATTTTGCTCGAAAAATAAGAGGGAGCCAGTACCACTTCTTTTAGCGCGCTAAGTTTGTGTGCGCCGACGCCAACTTCTTCTTTCAATTCACGGTTTGCTGCAGCTTCGGCAGTTTCTCCCGGATCAATCAAACCTTTTGGAAAGCCTAATTCATAGCGCTCCGTTCCGGCACAGTATTCGCGGACTAATAGCAGGTCACCTTGCTCGGTTACAGGAACCATCATCACGGCATTACGGCCGCTGGGCTTCATTCGTTCGTAAGTGCGTTGCTCTCCATTTGAAAAACGAAGATCGAGTGCTTCGATAGAAAATAGCTTTGACTTAGCCACTACGTTCTTGGCGAGAATCTCCGGTAATTTGGATGACATTCACTTACTCCTCCACTGCATTAGTTTTCTTACTATATGAGAAAATCTCTCAACTTAAAATATCACTTTCATCGGTAATACAAATAAAAAAAGCTGATGCTTGTTGGCATCAGCTTTTCTGTCGTGACTCATTAGTAGTATGAGTGATCACCACGGTCATGCTCTGTTGCATCGCGAACTGCAGTAAGTTCACCTTCAAACTGAGCCAGTAGCTCTTTCTCAATGCCTTCTTTCAAAGTGACATCAACCATTGAACAACCGTTACAGCCACCACCAAAGGCAACAATTGCAACGCCTTCATCTGTGATTTCAACTAGGCTAACGTGGCCGCCGTGACCTGCAAGTTGTGGGTTTACTTGAGTTTGGATAGCGTATTCAACACGCTCAATCAGACTTGCATCGTCAGACACTTTACGCATTTTCGCGTTTGGTGCTTTAAGCGTTAGCTGTGATCCCATTTTGTCGGTAACAAAATCAATCAGCGCATCTTCAAGGAAAGGTAGGCTTAGCTCGTCAACATAGGCAGAGAAGTCGCTAAATGGAATCTCAGTATCAGTCGCTTCAACCGCTTCTGGTGGGCAGTAAGAAACGCCACATTCAGCGTTTTGTGTTCCTGGGTTTACGACAAAAACACGAATGTTTGTGCCTTCAGGTTGCTGAGAAAGCAGTTTTGCAAAGTGAGACTGAGCTGATTCAGTGATAGTTATAGTGTTAATATTTGACACGACGAATACCTGAGTGCATTTGTAGGTTATTTGGTCACCATTCTACTCCAGTGATTGGAAGAATCCAGCCCTTTTGATTTCAAGCGAAGGCTTTACGTATGATCTTCTGGTTCTGGAGTGCGGCATATGCAGTAAATATCAATCCTTTCGACGCCTACTTCAAGTAGCAGTCGACATAAATGCTGCACAGTACTCCCTGTGGTGACAACATCGTCTACGATGGCAACATGAAAACTGTTGGGGGGAGTACTGAGACGAAAAGCTTTGGCTAAATTGCGTTTGCGTTGAGCCTTACTTAGTCCTTGTTGTGCTTTGGTGTTGAGTTCTCGGCAAAATAGCTTCGTTTGATGTTTAACACCCAGATATGCTGCCAAGTGTTTAGCAATCAGATCACTTTGATTAAACCCTCTGTGCAGATATCGCTGCCAATGCAGGGGGACACTGGTTATCACGGGAGCTGGAGTCTCAATACATTCTGAGAGACGTTTCGCGAGCGGTTTCGCTTGCCAGAACTGACGCTGATATTTGAGCTGGTGGATACTATTGCTTAACGGGAACTGATAATCACCGATACAATACAATTTGTGCCAAGGCGGTGGTTTTGAAAGGCATTGACCACACATGTCTACGGGTGTCAGCGTCGCTAAACCGCAACGTTGGCAGCGAGGTGTCGAGGCATACCAAACCTCACAGGCAGAACAGACACCGTAAGGATCTTCGTTATTTAATGGCAACTTACAAATGGGGCATTGCGGGGATAGCCAATGGGCGGTATTACTCTTGAATTTCAACAGCGTAGCTTTTGGGAACCAATCGGATAACATGCTTTTTGCCTAAAAAAAGAAGGGATAAATACCTTGTGCCTTCTGTAAAATGGATTGAATGAATAAAGTAGGAGTGAGTGTGACTATGACTTCAGAGTTGTATTGGCAAGTCAGTGGTAGTGGGCCAGACATCGTATTGGTGCATGGCTGGGGAATGAATGGCGCAGTTTGGCAACAAACAGTAGATATTCTTGAGACTCAGTTTCGTGTTCACGTTGTCGATCTACCGGGATATGGTCACAGTGCAAATTGTCATGCTGAAAACCTTGAAGAGATCGCTCAGGCTCTGATGGTTCAGGCACCTAAAAGTGCGATTTGGATCGGTTGGTCACTTGGTGGACTCGTCGCCACCCATATGGCGTTACATCATAGCGATTACGTTAGCAAGCTGGTGACCGTTGCCTCTTCACCAAAGTTTGCAGCAGACAAACCATGGCGTGGCATTCAACCCAATGTGCTTGCGGCATTTACGGATCAGTTGGTTGAAGATTTCCAACTCACCATTGAGCGCTTTATGGCTTTGCAGGCAATGGGTAGCCCTTCCGCAAGACAAGATGTGAAAACCTTAAAGCAAGCTGTTTTGTCACGTCCAACACCGAATCCTAAAGCTCTGTTGGCTGGGCTGAAAATGCTGGCTGATGTCGATTTTCGTGAACAACTGCCTCATATTTCTGTTCCTATGCTGCGCTTATACGGGCGTTTAGATGGTCTTGTACCGATTAAAGTCGCGCAAGATTTGCAGCAAGTTGTGCCACACAGTGAGCAGTACATTTTCACCGAATCTTCCCACGCACCATTTATGACCGAGCTGGATGCTTTCTGTCAGCAGTTGATCACATTTGCCCGTAGTTAATAGTTAAAAAGAAGCTAGCTATCTGATATGAATATGTTTTCTTTTTGTGCTAAATATTTACACAGATTGGTCGATAAATAAGCTAACCCGATGAGGCAAAGGAAAACTCTGTTTTATAGGGCTGGGCGATACTGAGGAGGTTTCGGCTATGATTGTGTCACCGACTAACGTTAGTGTGCCACTTATCGCCCCATCAGTGAACGTTCAGACTGAACAGGTTGCACGAGACAATAAAGTTCGAGAGCCTGTGATGCCGACCGTTGAGCTGGTTAAAACCAACTCGGAACGTAATGTAAGAGCTGATGATAAAAGGCGAAAGCGGGCGTCATGGGATCCGTCAGAACATCCAGATTATGATGTGGTGACTGAACATGAAGCACAATCCTCTTATCAAGAAGAGCGACACAGCGAACTAGATAGGCTATTTGAGCTGTTAGCACTCGCCACATATAGTGAAGAGCAGGGTAAAGGCTATGCAATGCGGTTTCGTTTACCGAAACGTGTCATTGATGATGCGGTAACTGCTGGAAAAATGGCTCGAAGGCGTACTGTAATTAAGTACCACTATGGTCACGCTGTAGCGCCAAATGTTCCGTCAGAAGTGATTGCGATATTATGAATATCGTCATTTCTCAGCAGGCAAAGTAAAATCCCCATAGCAAATGCGATGGGGGTTTTTATTTGTAGCGCTAAATTCTGTTGTTTCGAATTTTGCTATAGGTTCGCCTTGGAGTATTAGCGTTTTGCTTTAGCAAATGCGTCCGCAAAGGCACTGTTGAAGCCGCCACTTTGAGATTCATTGCGACCACGAGCAGATCCATTCCCTTGGGAAGAACGGTTGTTTCCACGTGGTTGATTGCCTCTAGGTTGATCGCTCCTTGGTTGAGCGTTGTCAGAACGTGCTGTACGGCTGTCTTGCCCCGGCTCATCATTAAGGCGCATAGAAAGCGCGATACGTTTACGCTGGACATCTACTTCCATCACTTTGACTTTAACGATGTCCCCAGCTTTCACCACTTCTCGAGGATCGGACACATAACGATCGGTCAGCGCAGAGATATGTACCAAACCATCTTGGTGAACACCAATATCTACAAAGGCGCCAAAGTTCGCAACGTTAGAAACGACGCCTTCAAGCACCATACCCGGCTCAAGATCAGAAACTTCGGTAACACCAGCGGCAAAGGTGGCTGTTTTAAACTCAGGACGAGGGTCTCGACCCGGCTTATCAAGCTCTTTAATGATGTCGCTAACGGTTGGCACACCAAAGTTTTCATCGGTGTAATCCACGGCACGTAAATGACTGAGGAAATCACTGTTACCAATCAAAGTTTTAATGTCTTGCTTGTTTTTCTCAGCAATGTTTTTCACCACAGGATAGGCTTCAGGGTGAACAGCTGATGCATCCAGTGGGTTCTTGCCATTCATAATGCGCAGGAAGCCTGCACACTGCTCAAAAGCTTTAGGCCCTAAACGAGCAACCTTCTTAAGATCAGTACGAGCATTGAAACGACCATTTTCGTCACGGTAGTCAACAATGTTCTGCGCTAGTACAGTTGAAAGGCCGGCAACACGAGTTAACAGCGCTGGAGATGCGGTATTCACATCAACGCCGACGGCGTTTACACAGTCTTCTACAACCGCATCCAGACGTTTTGCCAACAGAGATTGACTCACATCGTGTTGATATTGACCCACACCGATTGATTTCGGGTCAATTTTCACTAATTCAGCCAGAGGGTCTTGTAGACGACGAGCAATCGATACTGCACCACGCAAAGACACATCCATATTCGGAAATTCTTTTGCTGCCAACTCAGATGCAGAATAAACCGAAGCTCCCGCTTCGCTAACCATGATTTTTTGCACTTTCAGACCATCTCGTTTGATCATCTCAGCGGCAAAGGCATCGGTTTCACGAGAAGCGGTACCGTTACCAATGGCAATCAAATCTACATTATGCTTTTTGACTAATGCCGATACAGTCTGCATTGCGCGGTCATATTGGTTTTGTGGTTGATGCGGATAAATCGTGTCGGTAGCAAGCACTTTACCGGTTGAATCAACCACTGCCACTTTACAACCGGTACGCAAACCTGGGTCTAAACCTAACGTAGCACGAGGACCAGCAGGTGCCGCCATAAGTAGGTCTTTCAGGTTAGTTGCGAAGACGTTGATGGCTTCGATTTCAGCACGTTCTTTCATCGTGCCCATTAGTTCGGTTTCCATATGCATAGAAACCTTGATACGCCATGCCCAGCTAATGACTTGTTTGCGCCAAGCGTCTGCTGGTGCTTGGCTCAAATGAATACCGTAATGTTCAGTAATAATGGTTTCACAGTGAGACTGACGAGCGGTTTCCTCAAGCTCAGGGTCGGCATTTAGAGTCAGGGTTAAGAAACCTTCGTTGCGTCCCCGAAGCATTGCCAATGCTCGGTGAGACGGTACTTTGCTCACCGGTTCTTGATGTTCAAAGTAATCTTTGAATTTTTCACCTTGTTGCTCTTTACCTGCGACGACACGAGAAACCAGTTCGGCATTACGAGTCAGATGACGGCGGATTTTCTCGAGCAAGTCTGCATCTTCAGCAATGCGTTCCATGATGATCGCGCGAGCACCGTCCAGAGCGGCTTTGGTGTCTTCGATACCTTTGTCTATGGCAATATAGAGCGCAGCTTCAGATTCTGGGTCTGTTTGTGGTTCATTCCAAAGCTTGTCTGCTAATGGTTCTAACCCTGCTTCGATCGCTATCTGACCTTTGGTTCGACGTTTTGGTTTGTATGGCAGATATAGGTCTTCAAGGCGGGTTTTACTGTCAGTTTCAGAAATGGCTTTCTCTAATTCAGGTGTCAGTTTGCCCTGTTCCTGAATCGATTTCAGAATGGTTTGACGGCGGTCTTCAAGTTCACGCAAATAAGACAGTCGGCTATCCAGTGTACGCAGTTGGGTATCATCCAGACCACCAGTCACTTCCTTACGGTAACGAGCGATAAAAGGAACTGTGTTGCCATCATCAATTAGGTTGACGGCGGCGATGACTTGCTCTGAGCGAACGTTTAGTTCATTGGCAATCAATTTGCAGATAGCTTGGCTCATCCGTAGATCTCTTTAATTCATTGGTACTAATAGGGCTATATGGGGATGTGAAGCAGACATTTCCAGTCTGAGTCATACACAGCTTCACTCTTTTCAGGCATTACGCTTCGTAGCGGATAGCGTTGACGAACCACTCTTTCGGTCCTTCAGGTGTGTGAACAACAAACTCATCGTCCACCTCTTTTTTCAGCAGTGCGCGAGCCATGGGCGAATCAATGGAAATATAGCCTTTTGCACCGCCGTAGATTTCATCAGGGCCGACTATGCGAAAAGCTTTTGAATCGCCATTCTCGTTTTCAATCTCTACCCAAGCGCCAAAGAACACTTTGCCTTCCTGTTGAGGTGAGTAGTCTACTACTTTTACCTGCTCTAAACGCTTGCGAAGGTAACGAACACGGCGGTCTATTTCACGTAATCGTTTCTTGTTGTACTGGTAGTCAGCATTCTCGCTGCGGTCACCTAGGCTGGCTGCCCAAGTCACTTTTTTTGTTACTTCAGGGCGTTCTTCGCGCCATAATGTATCCAGTTCTTTTTTTAGACGATCAAAGCCTTCACGTGTAATAAGGTTTGTCTTCATGTTCCTGACTTATGGTAATTGCAACTGGCTGCTACATTAGCTAAAAAAGAAATAAACGTTAACAATTCTTTGAATTACTTTCGTCAGAACGGTGTTACATTTCACTATCCCAGAAGTGTATGGGGTTGAATAACGAATAGGTAGGGCGTAAATGCAAGAAAACTTTAAAGTCTTAGTGGTCGATGACGATGCACGTCTGCGTGCGCTGTTGGAACGTTACTTATCTGAGCAAGGCTTCCAAGTTAGAAGTGTTGCGAACAGTGAGCAAATGGACCGCCTATTAACTCGTGAAACCTTCCATATCATGGTGCTGGATTTGATGTTGCCTGGGGAAGATGGATTATCTATCTGTCGTCGTCTGCGCAATTCAAACAATATGATTCCAATTCTGATGCTGACAGCGAAAGGCGATGAGATCGATCGTATCGTTGGCTTAGAAATCGGCGCAGATGATTACCTAACCAAGCCTTTTAACCCGCGTGAGCTATTAGCGCGCCTTAAAGCGGTATTGCGTCGTCAGACCATTGAAGCGCCGGGAGCGCCAAGCTCTGAAGAGTCGTTGGTCGAGTTCGGTGAATTCCGCCTGAACCTAGGTACTCGTGAAATGTTCCGAGGCGAAGAGCCAATGCCTTTGACCTCAGGTGAATTCGCCGTACTGAAAGCGCTGGTAATGAATGCGCGTGAGCCGTTATCTCGCGATAAGTTGATGAACATGGCTCGTGGTCGTGAATATTCAGCAATGGAACGCTCAATCGACGTACAAATTTCTCGTTTACGTCGTATGCTGGAAGTTGACCCAAGCAAACCACGCTACATTCAAACAGTGTGGGGCTTAGGTTATGTATTCGTTCCCGACGGTAAACTAAACTAAGCGTAAGTTTAACTTATGTTGTTTTATGCACGCGTCGGCTGACTAAACTCAATGGCGCGTGCTGCTTCTATTCTCTACGCGCGCCTTATCTGTAATTTTCATTGACGGTAAACCTCTGTCTGCAACAATCAGTATGTGACTTCTGGCAATATGTCACCACTGGTCTGTCAAAGCAGTTTGAATAACTCGTCGATAAAAACATAGGCAATATATGCGTATTCGTAGCTCGTTTACTCAATCTATTCTTCTCTTTTTAAGCTTGCTTATTGCTAGTCAGGTTTATTCTTATTACGCCGTTTTTAATTACGCGTTGATGCCAAGCTTAAAGCAGTTCAACAAAATCCTCAGTCATGAAATCAACCTGATGCTTGATGATACCGTCAATCAAGATACGGGCGTGCCAATGGATGCACTTTTACGTCGCCGTGTTCTCGAACAGCTTGGTGTGACGATTCATCCTGAAGACAGCCCGATTGCCAGTGAATTTGAGCATGCAGTGAGTATTGATCTGATGAGCGAAGATATGAGTTCGGAACTCGGCTCGCCAACAGAAGTGCGTATGATGTCCGGTGCAGAGAGCTATATTTTGTGGATGAAAATCGAGGCGATACCGGGACAATTACTTCGCATTCCTCTATCGGAATTACGTGAAAAGGATTTTTCGCCTCTTTTTCGCAACAGCATTATCATGGCTTTGATGATTATTTTTGGCGGCTGGTTGTTTATCCGTATGCAGAACAGGCCGCTAATCGCTTTGGAAAAAGTGGCGCAATCTGTTGGTCGCGGAGAAGTTCCTCCGCCATTACCTGAAAGAGGCGCTTCTGAAATTCGCTCAGTAACGCGAGCATTCAATCAGATGTCAAAAGGCATTCAGGCTTTAGAAGAAGACAGAGCCTTGTTGATGGCGGGTATTAGTCATGACTTACGTACACCGCTAACTCGTATTCGTCTTGCCACTGAAATGATGTCACCAGAAGACAGCTATCTGGCAGAAGGGATCATCAGTGACACCGAAGAGTGCAATGAGATCATCAGCCAGTTTATGGATTATTTAAAACCAGTGAATAAGCAGACCTTCGAAGTCGTCAACGTGAATGATATTGCGCAGGACGTGGCTAGCTCTGAAGGCGGATACGAAGTTCAAATCGAAGTTGAACTGCACAAAGGCAAAGCAAATGCGTTTGGTAACCCCATTGCAATTAAGCGTGCTATAAGCAACCTTGTGGTGAATGCAGTTCGTTACGGCAATGGTTGGGTGAGAGTGAGCTCGGGGGTTACTGCGGACAACAGTATGGTGTGGGTGTGCGTCGAGGACAATGGTCCCGGTATTGAACCAAGTCAGGTCAATAAGGTGTTTGAACCTTTTACTCGTGGTGATACCGCTCGAGGTAGTGAAGGCACTGGTTTGGGGTTAGCCATTGTTAAACGTATTATCAGTCAGCACAGTGGCTCAGTTGCAGTGAGTAATCGCAGTGAAGGCGGCTTACGCGCTCAGATCAGTTTTCCAACTAAGTAACGAATTAACTGAATATGAAAGAAAAAGGCTCGCATGAACACGAGCCTTTCTCTTTTTTCAAGATTACAGACTACTAATCTAAAGCTTGTTCTAGCTCTTGTTCTGGCTGCTCTTTTCTTGCTTGTTTCGTTTCTGGCAGCAGAAGATTCAACAGAATTGCTGTGATACCGCCAGCGGCAACACCTGTCGAGAAAATGCTTTTCACAAAATCAGGCATAAATTGCAGAATTTCTGGCTTCTGAGCAATGCCAAGCCCCATAGAAAATGACAGAGCCATGATCAGAATGGCTCGGCGATCTAAATCTACACGAGCGATGATGCGAATACCCGCAGCTGCGATAGTACCGAACATCACGATGGTTGCTCCGCCTAATACCGGTTCTGGAATCAGCTGTACAAAGCTCGCCACACCTGGGAACAAACCTAACAGCACTAACATACCAGCAATAAAGTACCCTACGTAACGGCTAGCTACGCCAGTCAGTAGAATCACACCATTGTTCTGACTAAAGGTTGAGTTCGGGAAGCTGTTGAAGACCGCAGCAATTGCAGAGTTGAGACCATCTGCCAATACGCCACCTTTGATACGCTTCATGTAAACCGGACCTTTCACTGGTTCACCAGAAACTTCAGATGTAGCGGTAATATCACCGATCGCTTCCAATGCCGTGATTAGGAAAATCAGCATCAATGGAATAAACAGCGACCAGTCGAAACTTAAGCCATATTGCATTGGTACAGGCAGAGCGATAAGTGCTGTTTCACTGACTTTGCTGGCATCGACCATACCCATGAAATAAGCCAATGCTAGGCCAACAATCATCGCAATCACAATAGACGCTACGCGAATGTATGGGTTGCGAGCGCGGTTAAGCAGAACGATGATTGCAAGAACCGTTCCCGCTAGTGCAAGCTTATCTAGGCTACCAAAAGTGCCGTCACCCATCGCTGCGTAACCACCACCCATTGAGACTAAGCCTACTTGAATCAGAGTCAAACCGATCAATGTAACCACAATGCCTGATACCAGCGGAGTGATAACGCGCTGAGCGAATTCCAATACACGAGAAAGCAGAATTTCAGCAGAGGAAGCAACAAGGATGGTACCGAAAATAGCGGCCATCATAGTTTGAATATCTGCGCCGCCAGCTTTAAGCGCTAAGCCTGCACCAATGATTGGACCTAAGAAGTTAAAGCTGGTGCCTTGAATGGATAACAAGCCAGAGCCGATAGGACCAATGGTTCGAATTTGAATGAAAGAAGATACACCTGAGGCAAACAGTGACATGCTGATGATGGTGTTAGTTTCTGCAGCAGGCACGCCCAAACTTTGGCAAATAATAAGGGATGGCGTGATAACAGCTACAAACATAGCGAGCAGGTGCTGAAGAGCAGCGAATAAAGTGTGTGGCAAAGGTGGTCTGTCATTGAGTTGATAGACAAGATCGGACTTACGAGCCGCGTTTTCGGTTGTCATTTTTATTTTCCTAATTGAGTCGTACACAAAAATGCGCTGAATGGGCATTGCTTGTGGAGCAGAATGGTTGTCTGTGATTGCTGTTAATCAGATTCCGCTCTGGAAATTAGTCTTAAAAAATATAAGGCTAAATTTTGCGGCGATTATAGAGTAATTAATGCAAAAGGCAAACGTTTGCTTTAAGTTGGTGCAAAGGAAAATATAACGAATCAATTCAAGGTTTAAGCTTTCGCGTAAACGTCTCGTTCGCCAAGCCAACGATCAATAATCGCGGTTGCATTTTTCGGGTAGTTATCGTGAATATGACGAGCTATGCGTTGAACTTCAGGAATTAAGCGTTGATCTCGCACTAAGTCTGCAATTTTGAAGTCCGCCAAACCAGTTTGCTTGGTACCGAGTAGCTCTCCGGGACCACGAATTTCCAAATCTCGTTGCGCGATAACAAATCCATCGTTACTTTCGCGTAGCACTCCTAAGCGTTTTTGCGCTGTTTTTGAAAGCGGCGCGTGGTACAGAAGTACACAATGACTGGCAACAGAGCCTCGGCCAACACGACCACGCAGCTGATGGAGCTGGGCTAAACCAAGTCTCTCTGGGTTTTCGATGATCATCAAGCTTGAATTGGGAACATCGACACCCACTTCAATAACTGTGGTGGCGACTAGAAGATGTAGCTCATTATTTTTGAATGCCTGCATGACTTGTTGTTTCTCGGCCGGTTTCATTCTGCCGTGAACTAAACCGATTTTGACATCAGGCAGTTTGCGTTGCAGTTCTTCCGCAGTGTCTGCTGCGGCTTGCGCTTCCAAGACTTCTGATTCATCAATCAGAGTACATACCCAATAAGCTTGCTTGCCCTCATTCAGACAAGCATTACGCACGCGCTCAACGATGTCATCGCGTTTGGTATCCGGAATTGCGACGGTTTGAATTGGCGTTCTGCCCGGTGGTAATTCATCGATAATTGAGGTTTCCAAATCCGCATACGCAGTCATCGCCAGCGTTCGAGGAATAGGGGTTGCTGTCATGATCAATTGATGCGGATACGCACCTTGCTTGGCGCCTTTTTCGCGTAGTTCCAAACGCTGGTGGACACCAAAACGGTGTTGTTCATCAATGATGACTAAGGCTAAATGATCGAATACCACGTGTTCTTGAAACAGTGCGTGAGTACCCACTACCATTTTTACTTCGCCACTGGCAATACGCGCGAGCTCGGTTTCCTTGGCTTTGCCTTTGAGTTTGCCCGCTAACCAGCCAACCTTGATACCCATTGCTTCAAACCACTGGCTGAAGTTAATGGAGTGCTGTTCTGCTAACAATTCTGTTGGTGCCATCAAGGCAACTTGGTAGCCATTTTCAATCGCTCTGGCTGCTGCCAGTGCCGCAACCAGTGTTTTACCTGAACCTACATCCCCTTGGACTAAACGCATCATAGGGTGAGGTTTCGCAAGATCAGCTTCGATTTCGTTAACCACGCGAGTTTGGGCATTGGTTGGTGAAAAAGGTAATTGAGCCAACAATTGATTTTTCAGCGTGTCTGAGGCTTTAAGAGGAAGGGCAACATCTTGCTGTCCTTTACTGCGAACCGCTAGCATTGAAAGGTTCTGTGCTAGTAGTTCTTCCATAATTAAACGGATTTGCGCTGGATGGCGACCATCATCAAACAAGCTTAAATCAATATCAGATGGTGGGCGATGAATGGTATGCAGCGCCTGAGACAGGGTGATTTGATGATCGTATAAACCGGATGGAAGCAGTTCTTGCACTGCTGCTTTATCAAGTAGAGATAGCGCCTGATCAGTCAGGCTACGTAGAGTGAGCTGACGCAGACCTTCAGTGGTTGGGTAGACTGGCGTCAGGTTTGCTTCAACATCGGGTTTTTGCTCTGGGAAATAGAACTTGTATTCAGGGTGGATGATTTCCAACCCTGTATTGCCACGCTTAATTTCGCCGTAAGCGTGTACTAACTTACCTTCGGTAAAGTTGTTTTTAATCCCTGCGGTAAAGTTGAAGAAGCGCAGAGTCAACGTGCCGTTTCCGTCGCTGATTTTTACTGTCAGCATTTTACGACGGCCAAAGGTAATATCGACCGCCATCACTTTACCTTGCACCGCCGCCCAAAGGCCAGGATGCAGCTTTACAATCGGGTAGATTCGAGTGCGGTCTTCATAACGCAACGGCAGGTGGAACAGCAAATCCTGTACGGTTATAAGCCCAACTTTCTCCAGTTTTTCGGCCACTTTTGCACCCACTCCGGAAAGTGAGGTTAATGGAATTGCTGATAAAAGCTGAGACATAATCAACCATTTAGCTGTTTGAAATAAGGGTTATTCAAACATTAAGCTGTGTTTTTGTACAGGGGAATTATTTGCTCTGCATCGCTTTCCACCAAGATTCATCCGCCACAATTTGGCCTTCATCATCCAGAGGTGGGTAAGGAAGCTTCTTGCGTTTAGCCACTTTGGCTAATACAGGATGACCACGTTCAAACAGAATTCGGTGAATGGTTTCTTCAGGAAGCGGGCTTTTTTCTTGCTGATACATGCCCGCTGCTTGGCGTTGACGTTGTGCTTCATACAGAATCAGTGCGCTAGCAACAGAAACGTTGAGTGATTGCACCATTCCGACCATAGGGATAACGATGTCTTGATCGGCCAGCTCAAGAGCTTGCTTTGAGATGCCAACTTTTTCGCTACCCACGATAATTGCTGTCGGTTTGGTGTAGTCGATTTCACGAAAATCCACCGCAGTTTCTGAAAGGTTGGTCACTAATACCTGCATGTTCTGCGCTTTTAGTGCTTTTACCGCATCTTGAATATTGTCGTGAGTGTCCACTTCGACCCAGTTACGAGCGCCAGCTGAGGTATGTCCAAGTGTTCGCATTTGCTTACTCGGCCAAACCGCATGGATTTTGTGTAATCCAATTGCATCCGCAGTACGAATGACCGCAGAGACGTTATTCGGCTTGTGTACTTCTTCTAAACATACTGTCAGATCAGGTTGGCGTGCTTTCAGCACCTCTTGAATTCGAGTGTAACGTTCTAAGTTCATAATAAATTTTCTATGCTTTATACCCTTCAAGTAATTTGGGTATAGTCTGTGGCTGGGAAAGGCTTACCACATTAAATAAAAAAGCCCTTGATAGGCCATATCAAGGGCTACATCGTTAGGTTACTTGAGCATAGGCGCTATTAGTGCCTTCTGCGTCTCACCTTCGGTGCATTTGGCATAGCACGAATCTTCTTCATGATACCAGCAAGATGAACTCGATCTTTAGTGGTCAGTACTACGGTCACGGTGTACAAGCGACCATCACGTTCTTCTGTCGACAGACCATGAATATTGGAGCCTGTCTTGGAAATCACATTAGTCAACTCAGCTAGCGCGCCTTGGCGGTTTTGCATATCGACTTTCAGTTCAGTGATAAAGTCCTGATCGTAATCTTTGGTCCATTCCACTGCCATGTACTTATCAGGCTCTTTCTGATGCCCGCGTACGTTAGGACAGGTTTCACGGTGCACGACAAGGCCACGACCCGGAGAAACGTGTGCAATAATGTGGTCATCCGGAATTGGGTGACAACAGTTCGCAAAGGTTAACAGAATACCTTCTGCACCACGGATCGGCAGTTTCTTCTTAGGTTGACCGTCTTTGCTTTCTACTTCTGTTAATTCATCAGCATTGCCTAGTAGACGACGGGCAATCACGATACTCATCAATTCGCCAAGACCAATCGCGGCTAACAAATCATCAACGCTGGAAAGTTTCAGATCGCTGAGAACATGCTGAATGCTCTCTTGGCTGATAGTAGTGATCGACTCTTCACCCAAGGCATGATTAAGCAGACGACGACCCAAGCTGACCGATTCTTCACGACGCATGGTCTTCAGAACCTGACGGATCTTAGTACGAGCACGTGAAGTCACTACGTAGTTGAGCCATGCTGCGTTTGGACGAGCACCCGGAGCACTGATAATTTCAACGGTCTGACCGTTTTTCAGAGGCTTACTTAATGGGTACGGGTTGCGATCAACACGAGTACCCACACAGGTGTTACCCACGTCGGTATGTACGGCATACGCAAAATCTACAGCGGTTGCGCCAACAGGCAGTTCAACGATACGGCCTTTCGGCGTGAAGACATAAATCTCATCAGGGAACAGATCAGACTTAACGTTTTCGATAAATTCGAACGAGTTACCTGCACTTTGTTGCAGTTCAAGTAAGCTTTGCATCCAGCGCTGAGCTTTAATCTGTGCAGTGGTGCCCGTGCGGTCACCGTTGGCTTTATATGACCAGTGTGCTGCCACACCTTTGTCTGCCATTTGATCCATGTCTTCGGTTCGAATCTGAACTTCAACCGGAACGCCGTGTGGACCTACCATCGAGGTATGCAGAGACTGATAGCCGTTCGCTTTTGGAACCGCAATATAGTCTTTCATGCGACCCGGACGTGGTTTATACAAGCTGTGTACTTGACCGAGAGCTCGGTAACAGGTGTCAGCGCTATCAACCACAACACGAAACGCATAGATATCCATAATGGTGTGGAAACGCTGCTCTTTGGTCTTCATCTTGTTGTAGATGGAGAAGAGGTTTTTCTCACGACCAAACACACGAGCCGGTAAGCCAACCTCTTGTAAGCGGCCTTCGATCTCACTGTGAATGCGTTGGATCATCTCTTTACGGTTACCACGCGCTGCTTTCACGACTTCTTTCAGAACCCGATAACGGTTTGGATATAATGCTTCAAAACCCAGTTCTTCTAACTCAGTTTTGATGTTGTGAATACCTAAACGGTGGGCGAGTGGTGCGTAAATCTCTAGGGTTTCTCGGGCAATTCGACGTTTTTTATCCGGACGAAGAGCGCCTAGCGTGCGCATGTTATGCGTGCGGTCAGAGAGCTTAATAAGAATCACGCGGATGTCTTGCACCATAGCAAGAACCATTTTACGGAAGTTCTCAGCTTGAGCTTCTTTGCGATCACGGAATTTTAGTTTGTCGAGCTTAGAAACACCGTCAACCAGTTCAGCCACGGCTTGACCAAATTGAGCTTCTAAATCTTCTTTGGTGACATCACAATCTTCGATAACGTCGTGAAGGAGGGCTGCTTGCAGTGTTTCCAAATCCAAGCGCATTTCAGCCAGAATTCGAGCTACTGCCACTGGGTGGATAATATAAGGTTCGCCGCTTGAGCGGGTTTGCCCTTCGTGGGCATCTCTTGCCACTATATAAGATTGGCGCAGAGCCTCAAGTTGAGGCTCTGTGAGATATTCCTGGGCAACGTCTTTGAGGCTATCGAATAGATACAAATTATAGGCCCGAGAGTTGTCTATTTTTTACTTGCAGGGATTAACGGTTGTGAACAATGCTGCTCACTGCTGCTAATTCAGCTGCTTCTTGCTC
Source organism: Vibrio sp. C8 (assembly GCF_054051265.1). NCBI lineage: Bacteria > Pseudomonadati > Pseudomonadota > Gammaproteobacteria > Vibrionales > Vibrionaceae > Vibrio > Vibrio sp. C8. The sequence goes on along the minus strand of NZ_JBPAOE010000033.1, from coordinate 211,881 downwards.
TTGCTGCTCTTGACGCTCACGTGCGTCAAGTACGTCTTTAGTGATAAGACCTTCTTCGATTTCACGAAGAGCGATAACCGTTGGCTTATCGTTCTCTTCAGGCACAAGTGAATCTTTACCACCAGTTTGCATTTGACGAGCGCGGCGAGCCGCAATCAGAACTAGGTCGAAACGGTTGCCAACTTTTTCAACAGCGTCTTGAACAGTTACGCGTGCCATGAGAACTCCAATATAAACAAAAATGTTGAATGACGAGAAAGTATACAACCTTACGGTAGCGGTTTCTAGCTAGTAGGGTTGTTAATAATACGTTTAATTACTCTGCGAGTAGTGCTTTAAGCATACCTTTGTATTTTTCAGCTTGCTTATCTTGCTTTAATCGTTCTGCACGAATGATCGCTCTAAAATCTGTTAGGGCGGTATCGAAGTCATCATTAATGATGACGTAGTCGTATTCGTGGTAGTGAGAAATTTCAGATTTAGCTTCCGCCATACGCTTAGCAATAACAGCTTCGCTGTCTTGGCCACGTGCATTCAAACGACGTTCTAACTCACCGTTTGAAGGAGGAAGAATAAACACACTCTTCGCTTTTGGCATTTGCTCACGGATTTGGCGAGCACCTTGCCAGTCGATATCTAAGAAGACATCGATACCTTTATTAAGGGTCTCTTCAATCCAGACACGTGAAGTACCGTAGTAGTTACCAAAGACTTCTGCGTATTCCAGAAATTCGCCTTTTTCGATCAACGCTTCAAAGTGTTCCTTCTGCACAAAATGGTAGTGAACACCATCTTGCTCACCCGGACGCATACCACGAGTAGTGTGCGACACGGATACCTTCATCGCATAGGCTGGGTTGTGTTCCAACATTTCTGCGATCAAGCTTGATTTACCTGCGCCGCTTGGTGCAGAGACAATATACAGAGTACCTTTGCCCATTTATTTGGTTCCACTTTGGTTTGGGATTGCGTGATCGGATTGTGCTCCGACACTCTTAAAGATAGCACTAGCTTAATTATTTCATCGAATTGACGAAATTTAGGCTAGAAAAATGGAGCGGAAGATTAGCATGATCTTGAGGATCTTCTCAAGGAAAAGGTCAAAAGTGGCGCAATTTTTGACCCCTCAACGTCATTATTTCTAAGCAAACCAAGCTTCTATATTTAACGTTGGCTGGAAAACGTTTGCTATTTTGTGAACTATTGCAGGCAAAATTGATTAATGTATAATCGCCGCCCTTAGCTCGGGAGAAGCAAATCTTCCGAATGACAATCAGTGAGAAGCGCGAGCTTCATTTGGGTTCCCTCGCCCCCAAATCAAACTAAAAAGGTACAATATGAGTAACTTTACCCCTGCGCAGCAGCGCAAAGCCCTGACATTTCTGGTTCTGTTCCACTTAGTGATCATTGCATCAAGCAATTATCTGGTACAAATTCCGTTTACCGTATTCGGTTTGCATACCACTTGGGGTGCTTTCACCTTTCCATTTATCTTCTTAGCGACAGACTTAACGGTACGTATTTTTGGTGCTGGCCTTGCACGTAAAATCATTTTTTACGTAATGCTGCCTTCACTTGTGGTCTCGTATCTGCTTTCAGTAGTGTTCTATGAAGGTCAGTTCCAAGGTTTGGCACCATTAAGCGAGTTAAACATGTTTGTCGCGCGTATCGCGATTGCAAGTTTCATGGCTTACCTACTTGGTCAGATTATGGACGTGCATGTGTTTAACCGCCTGCGTCAAATGAAGCAGTGGTGGGTAGCACCGACCGCATCAACGCTATTTGGTAATGCGTTAGATACTGTCGCTTTCTTCGGTATTGCATTCTACCAAAGCCCGGATCCATTTATGGCGCAACACTGGACGGAAATCGCTTTAGTCGATTACGGCTTTAAACTGGTAATCAGCCTTGGTTTGTTTGTGCCTATGTATGGTGTCTTGCTGAATTACCTGATCCGCAAACTAACCACAGTAAATCCAAGCTTTACTGTGGTGGATGCTAACGCTTAATTTGTACCGAACGAAAAAGAGAAAGCCCAAAGCAATGCTTTGGGCTTTTTTATTACCGCTAGAGTTGAGACGCTTTCGCCCAACCTTTTTGCGTATTAATGGTCGTGAGCTGTGCCTGCACCTTTAGGGAAGCGGATTGACTCAACCATATCTTGTACTTCAGTTGGTACTTCAGCAGTAAATTTATTCACTACGATAGAGACCACAAAGTTCAAACACATACCTAGAGTACCGATACCTTCTGGGCTAATACCGAAGAACCAGTTATCAGGTGTACTTGCTGCTGGGTTAATGAACTTGAAGTAGATAATGTACGCTGCAGTGAACGCGATACCTGAAACCATACCCGCGATAGCACCTTCTTTGTTCATCTTCTTGTAGAAAATACCCAAGATGATGGCAGGGAAGAAGGATGCTGCGGCCAAGCCGAAGGCGAAGGCGACCACCTGTGCTACGAAGCCCGGAGGGTTGATACCCAAGTAACCAGCACCAACGATAGCCACAATTGCAGCCAGACGAGCAGCGAGCAATTCTTGTTTATCGGTCATGTTTGGCTTGAAGCCTTTCTTCAACAAATCATGAGAGATAGATGTAGAGATTACTAGTAGTAGACCTGCTGCTGTAGATAATGCTGCAGCTAAGCCACCAGCTGCTAGTAGACCAACAACCCAGTTAGGAAGTTTAGCCAACTCAGGAGAAGCCAGTACGATGATGTCGCGGTTGATGTTCATTTCGTTACGAGCATCACCAGAGTAGAACATACGACCATCGGCGTTCTTATCTTCCCATTTAACTAGACCAGTGCTTTCCCAGTTTTTATACCAGCTTGGTGCTTGTTCAGCTGGAACACCTTGCATATCAGGACCGTTAATCGTTTCGATTAGGTTTACGCGAGCAAACGCAGCAACACCCGGTGCAGTGGTATAAAGTAGCGAGATAAACAGTAGTGCCCAACCCGCAGAGATACGCGCATCACGTACTTTTGGTACTGTGAAGAAGCGAATGATTACGTGTGGAAGACCTGCAGTACCCACCATCAGTGCAGCACAGATGAAGAATACATCCACCATGCTCTTGCTACCTTCAGTGTACTGAGTAAAGCCAAGTTCTTGCGTTAGACCATCAAGCTTATCTAGTAGGTAAACATCAGAACCTGCGATGGTTGAACCCATACCAATTTGTGGTAGTGGATTGCCAGTCATCATGATTGACGTAAAGATTGCTGGTACAAGGAAAGCGAAAATGAGAACACAGAACTGAGCTACCTGCGTATAAGTGATGCCTTTCATACCACCAAGTACAGCGTAGAAGAACACTATCGCCATACCGATAACGATACCAACGTTAATGTCTACTTCTAGGAAGCGAGAGAACACTACGCCTACACCGCGCATTTGGCCTGCAACGTAAGTAAAGGAGATAAAGATTGCACAGAATACCGCTACCATACGAGCCGTTTTCGAGTAGTAACGTTCACCGATGAAATCTGGCACAGTAAACTGACCAAATTTACGTAGGTAAGGTGCTAAACAAAGAGCAAGCAGAACGTAACCACCAGTCCAACCCATTAGATAAACCGCACCATCATAACCGATGAATGAGATGATACCTGCCATTGAGATGAAAGATGCTGCAGACATCCAGTCTGCGGCTGTCGCCATACCGTTCGCTACTGGGTGTACACCACCGCCAGCGACATAGAATTCACTGGTTGATCCCGCTCGAGCCCAAATGGCGATGCCAATGTAGAGAGCAAAGGAGAGACCAACAAGAATAAACGTCCAAGTTTGAATATCCATTTCTAAAACCTCTTAGTCTTCATGTACGTTATATTTCTTGTCGAGCGAGTTCATGCGCGCAACGTAAATAAAGATTAAAGCGACGAATGTGTAGATTGAGCCCTGTTGTGCAAACCAGAATCCAAGCTTAAAGCCGCCTAAATGAATGCTGTTTAGCGCATCAACGAATAAAACGCCTGCGCCATAAGACACTAAGAACCACACTGCGAGCAGTGATCCCATAATCCCCAAGTTTTCTTTCCAGTAGGCTTGAGCATGTTCTGTAGATTCGAACGCCATGGCCTTCTCCTTCCTGTTAAATGTTGTGTTAACGTAATGTTACGATTTATACATTAGCAGTGTTAAGGTAAGAGATCTGTGCAACTTTAGTCTGTGAGTTTTTATTTATAACTATCTGAATTTAATTGAATTTAAATTATTTTTATTTATTTTCGAATGTTAATTAACTGTTAAATTAGCCGAAAGTATAAGGTCGGAGTGCTGAAGTGGGGAAATAACTGTGTAAGTAACAGGCATTGACTACTAATGAATTTTTTTCGCTATGGGGGAGAAAACGTTGCAATTATTTACACAGACTTTTCTGACGTAGGTAATAAAAATGTGCACAATGGTGAGCATAATAAAGATGTATCTATAAATATTTGAGTCAGTTGGAAAGGTGAAAGATTGGATGCGATAACGATAAACGGCTTTTTTCTGGTTGGTGCACTGCTGATTGCATTGAGTGTGCTGCTCAGCCCAGTATCTTCAAAATTGGGTATTCCGATTTTGTTGGTGTTTCTTGCCGTTGGAATGTTAGCGGGTGAAGACGGACCGGGCGGAATTCTGTTTGATAATTATCCGTTAGCGTATTTGGTTAGCAACTTAGCTCTTGCCATTATCCTCCTTGATGGTGGTATGAGAACGCGAGTAGCGAGTTTTAAAGTTGCCTTTTGGCCCTCAGTGTCGTTAGCAACATTCGGTGTCGCATTGACCACTTTGATTACTGGTGCGTTGGCCACTTGGTTGTTTGATCTGTCGCTGATGCAGGGCATTCTGGTTGGTGCTATCGTCGGTTCGACCGATGCCGCAGCTGTATTCTCCTTGCTCAAAGGACGCAGCCTCAATGAACGTGTTGGGGCGACTTTAGAGATAGAATCGGGAACCAACGACCCGATGGCCGTGTTTTTAACCGTGACTATGATTGCCATTCTTGGCAGTGCCAGCGGTGACTTCAGTGTTAGTTTCTTAGCGCTTAATTTCGTTCAGCAGTTTGGTGTGGGGGCTCTATTAGGACTATCCGGTGGCTGGCTACTGTGGAAAGTTATCAACACGACTAAGCTTCCAGAAGGTCTGTATTCCATTCTTACCGTGAGCGGTGGACTGATCATTTTTGCTCTGGCGAATGCACTTGGTGGCAGTGGGATTCTATCCATTTACTTGGTGGGTTTACTGTTAGGTAACCGTCCAACTCGCAGCCGTCATTCAATTTTAAACGTATTGGATGGCATGACATGGCTAGCACAAATCGGCATGTTCCTTGTGCTGGGTTTGTTGGTTACTCCGACAAACTTGTTAACCATTGCATTACCGGGCCTCGCATTAGCGTTTGGTATGATTCTGTTTGCTCGACCGATTTCGGTCTGGATCAGTTTGCTGCCGTTTAAGAGCTTCACTTCAAGAGAGAAATGGTTCATTTCATGGGTAGGGTTGCGCGGTGCCGTACCGATCATTCTGGCGGTGTTCCCTATGATGGCAGGTTTGCCTGACGCTCAGCTCTATTTCAATCTGGCTTTCTTCGTGGTGATGGTGTCGCTGATTGTTCAAGGTGGCTCTTTGACTAAGGCAATGAGCCTGGCGAAAGTCGAACTGCCTTCGAAGCCTGAACCTATTTCGCGCTCTGGGCTTGAGATTTTCCCAACCAGTGAGTGGGAGCTGTTTGTTTATCAATTAAAGAAAGATAAATGGTGTATCGGCGAGCCAATTCGTAATCTCTTTATGCCTGAGGGAACACGTATTGCAGCTTTGTTTCGAGACAAAACGTTGCTTCATCCTTCAGGAAGTACCCGATTAGAATCTGGCGATATTCTTTGTGTGGTTGCCCAAGAGAAAGATTTGGCGGCGCTGAGCCAGTTGTTTAGCGAAGCGCCAGTGAAAGAGTCTCTTGCTCGCTTCTTTGGTGATTTCTTCTTAGATGTTGAATCGAAACTGGTTGATGTTGCGATGATATACGGTCTGGAATTAGGACCATTTCGCACAGATATGACGCTAAAAGACTTAGTTACCGAACACTTGGGCGCAACGCCTGTGCTGGGTGATCAATTTGAGTGGTATGGATTGCATTGGGTGGTTGCGGATGTTGTCGACTGGCAAGTAACTAAAGTGGGTTTGCGTTTGCCAGCCGAGGAAGATGTTTTGGAGCCGAGTGAGTAACGTTGGAAGCAATATTAACTGTTTAGCTCTTTGAGCAAGATAACCGCCTGGGTTCTACTTTTCACACCAAGCTTTCGGAAGATCGCTGTCATATGTGCTTTGATAGTTGCTTCCGAAACATTCAACTCATAAGCAATCTGCTTATTTAGCAAACCGTCCGAAAGCATACCCAGCACCTTATATTGCTGTGGTGTTAGCGTTGCGATTTTACCCGCTAGATCATCACAAGCTGCGTTGTTAGTGATCAAACCTTCAGGAAAGTAAGGTTCACCGTTAAGCACTTGATTTAAAGCGCTGATCAAAGCGCGCATGTCACTGGATTTAGGAATAAAACCGAACGCACCATGGCTCTTCACCTGTGATACCACAGAAGACTCTTCGCTGGCAGAGATCACTACAATCGGTAAATCTGGATATTCCGCACGTAATTGAATAAGGCCAGACATGCCATTAGCGCCGGGCATTTTAAGGTCCAGCAGCAGCAAGTCCGGTTCAGGATCTTTTTCAAGTAGTTTTAATAAAGCATCTAGAGAGTCTGCTTCAAGCAAATTTGCACCGCTTATCGCCATATGGACGGATTGAAACAATGCGTTTCGAAACAGCGGGTGATCATCAGCGATGATGATGGTGTATGTCGAATCCATGACGTTAAACACTTTTAACAATTACGTTAAATAAATTATTGTCTGGTTTGAGGTTTGGAACAATGCCCATAGACTAAAAGTCTGAACTATATCCAGTTTTTATCTGCATGAAGATGAATACCACTACAAGGTTTGACGTATAAGGCCAAACCTTGTCGCGCGAGGGAATTGAAAACTTAGATCTGATGGTCTTTTAGGTGTTGTAAAAACCGCTCTGCTTGCATGAAACCTGTTATCCGCGCACTTGGTACTCTTTCGCCCTGACTGTTCCAAAATTCAATGGTAGGAAGCCCAAGGACGTCCATCTGTTTAAGCAATTCAATGTCTTGTGGTTGATTACGTGTTACATCGGCCTGTAGCAGTACGATGCCTTTCAGTTTCTGTTCAACATCTGGCTGGTGGAAGGTGTATTTCTCGAACTCTTTACACGCCACACACCAATCGGCGTAGAAGTCGAGCATCACTGGCTTACCCATTAATTGGGCTTTATCCAGTTCAGCGTTAAGTTCATCCACATTCGCAATGCGCTTGAAGCTTATGGTTGATTGCTGCTGCTCTGTGTGAGAGCCATTAAACCAGTAATTCAAAGCAGGCTGAGCTGAGGCCAGTAATCCAAGAATCGCAATGATACCTAGCGTACTTTGTTTCCAGCCACCAAAAGGTAAGCTGTTTTTAACATGATAGAGCCAAGCAAATGCAGTGAAGCCCAGAGCAGACCAAAGCGCCGTAGCCCAGATTTCTGGCAGTAATCGTTCCAGCAGAAAGATAGGTGCCGCAAGAAGAATGAAACCAAAGGCGGTTTTTACTTTGCCCATCCAAGCTCCCGCTTTCGGCAATAAGCGGTTACCAAAGACAGCAACTAGAATCAACGGAATACCCATGCCGATAGCCAGAGCATAAAGTGTTATGCCACCTGTGAGTAAATCACCACTTTGCGCCACATAGAGCAGGGCTCCTGAAAGTGGTGCGGTTGTGCACGGTGAACACACTAAGCCAGAAATTGCCCCCATAGCAAAAACGCCAGCGAGGCGGCCTCCCTGTTGCTGATTACTCAGATTGCTTAGCCAAGTCTGCACTGAGCTTGGCAATTGCAGTGTGTACAAGCCAAACATTGACAGTGCCAGCAACACAAACATTGCGCTCAGACCAATCAAAACATAAGGGTGTTGCAGAGCAGCTTGGAACTGCAAACCAGCAGAAGCAACAATCAAACCTAACAGAGTGTAGGTCAGCGCCATACCTTGAACGTAAACCACGCTCAATAACAAGGTTCGTTTATGAGTTAGCTGTCCATTACCTAAAACGATGCCTGTCAAAATAGGATACATAGGCAACACACATGGTGTAAAAGCCAAGCCAACACCTAACGCTAAGAACAGCAAAGGCGTCCACCAGTTTTGCGCCAGTTTGCCTGCTAACGAGTCTTGTTCTGAAACTGGTGCGTTGCTAATACCTACAGATTGAGGATTGTTATTTTGCTCGGTGGCAGTATTCTCAGAACCAACCGATTGTGAAAAGTCGAACTTACTGATCTCCACTACTCGTGTCTCTGGTGGATAGCAGAATCCTGCTTTAGCACATCCCTGATATTGAATGATAATACGAGCACCGAGCTGGTAGTTACTCAATGGTAGAACAATAGAAAGTGGTGTGGTGTAGATGGTGACATCACCGAAGAATTCATCATGGTAAGGTTCGCCATCAACCAGTTCATAGTCACCTAATATGACGTTTTCAGCACTGATTGTGATGCGATCTTGATATAAGTAGTAGCCATCTTTTACTTGCCAGTCAACGAAAAGGCGATCGCCTTGCTGGAAGGTATTAAACGGGAAAGCCTGATCGACAGGAACAAACTTATTGCCGTCATTACTCACCGAAAGCGTATTGTTGTTACCGAATACAGCAAAGGCTGAATGGCTAAATACAGACAGTGTCAGTAGCAAAAAATAGAAAAATTTACGTATCATCTAATCAATTTCTGGTTGAGAGTGAATGGCACAGGCGACAACTTATTGTGCCATATTAACTCAATCAGACCGAGATGAGAGCGAATAAGTTTCATCGAAGTAATACAAAACCCGCGAATTCATCCAACGCAAGGTTGTGCGAATATCGCGGGTTTTCTTTTCTGGCTTTTAACAGACTAGTAAGAACTAGATGAACAGTCCGCCAAATAGGAAGCCGAATGTTACTGCTGAAGCAATTGTTGCCACACCTGGAATGAAGAATGGGTGGTTGAACACATACTTACCAATGCGCGTTGAACCTGTGTCATCCATCTCAACCGCAGCAAGTAGCGTTGGGTAAGTTGGCAATACGAACAAAGCACTGACCGCAGCGAAAGACGCAACTGCTGTAAGAGGAGCCACACCAATAGCAAGAGCCGCAGGCATTAGCGCCACTGTAGTTGCACCTTGCGAGTAAAGCAGCATAGAAGCAAAGAACAATACGATAGCCAGCATCCAAGGGTTGTCAGCCAATAGTGCGCCAGCGACATCTTTAATGTCTGCAACGTGAGCATTAACGAAGGTTGAACCTAACCAAGCCACACCCAGTACACACACACATGCAGTCATACCTGAACGGAATGTTGGTGCACTTGAAATTTTCGCTGCGTCAATCTTAGTAACTAATACGATCAGTGCTGCTGCTGCCAGCATTACTGTCATGATCGCTTCGTTCCGGCCTAAAGCTGGGTTTTCAATCAAACCAACAGATTTAGAGATCGCTGCTGCATAACAAACAACGAAACCGATAGCCGCCAAGAAAATGTAAGTCGCTGTTTTTGCTGTTGGCAAAATAGTACGTTGCTGTTTGTCGGCAAGTTTAATCAAGCCTTTCTCTAAACGGTCTTGATAAACAGGATCATTTTTCAACTCACCGCCCATGAAGTTAGATACAAGTGCACCCACCATACAAGCCGCAAACGTTGTTGGAATACACACAGCTAAAAGCGTTAAGTAATCAACGCCAAACGGAGTAAGCATTGCTGCAAAAGCAACAACCGCCGCAGAAATTGGAGAAGCCGTGATAGCGATTTGTGATGCAACAACAGCAATAGAAAGAGGGCGGGATGGACGAACCCCTTGTCCTTTTGCAACTTCAGCGATCACTGGAAGAGTTGAGAATGCGGTATGACCGGTACCTGCCATCAACGTCATGATGAAAGTTACGATCGGCGCATAAAACGTAATGCGTTGTGGATTTTTGCGCAGGAAGTTTTCTGCAATTTGTACTAGCCAATCCATACCACCAGCCACCTGCATCGCAGCAATTGCTGTGATCACTGACATGATGATAAGAATAACGTCAACCGGGATGAATGCTTGGCTAGTTGGTACACCAAGACCCAGAGAAAGCGCAATAACACCTGCACCACCTGCTAAGCCAATACCAATGCCGCCAATGCGTGCACCTAGAAAGATGAAGAGAAGAACGACTAATAGCTCGACCCAAACCATAGTGATACCTCGTTTAGTAAATGAAAAAGAAATATTGGTTTGCAGTCCGTTGCAGTTATTTTTATCAACTATTTTTACAGTTTTTACTAGAAAAGGTTCCTTATCAGAACCCTTTGTTTGAATCACTTATTCGTAGCGTTCCGCTTTATACTGCGGACGCATGAGGTTTTCAACTGAGAAAATGTTATCTAGCTCTTCTGCTGTCAGTAATCCGCGATCGAGTACAACTTATCGGGCGATCTTACCTGTTTCGGCGCAGACTTTTCCTACAACACTCTTGTTGCTAAGAAGCGGAAAGTAATCCCAAACGTTCTCTAACAACCGTTTCGCATTTCTCTATTTGTGTTACGTCTCTAGGAATAATCAGTACCGTATCGTTCCCACCTATTGTGCCTAGTATTTCGCTATGAGGGTCTATATCAACAAGACGAGCGACCAGTTGAGCACTGCCGGGATGCGTTTTGACAATGACATTAGATTGATTATGTGTAATTAACTCGATTTGCGAGGAGATAGATGATTCGATGCGAACAGGAGCGGTTTCAACGGTAATACAGTAGACCTTTTTACCGCAGGCGTTTTGTACTTTTACAACACCTAACTGTGATAACAGGCGAGATACTGTAGATTGGCTGATACCTATGTAACCGATTTCGACAAGCTTCTCACGTAACTCATTCTGGTTGGTGAAGCTTTGTTGATGTAATAAACGCTTACAAGCATTAGCTAATGAGTCATCTTCGGATTCAAATGTAACTAATGGAATGTGTCTATTCACGGGTAACTCCTCATCTAACTACGCTCTCGCGTGGAAAATAGTGGTCATCCCTTTTCTGCTACACACTCAGATCCTTAGAGTGACTATGGTATCTAATGAGCAAATCATTAGGTCCAGATGTATCCTTATTCAAAGAAAATTGCTTACGCATATTATTTTGAAAACTTATCGATGAGCAGAGTAGCATCGATGAATAATTGGGTTTTTGAATAAGATCACCAAATAAAAAACTATTAATTTAATGATAATTTGGATAATTATGTTGATTTTGAAAGATTATGCATATGAGGAAGACGTGTAAAAACACACAGTGTTTAGTGTTGGTCTGAACACTGTGTGGTTGTGGGTTCTATTTTGATTCAGTCATTATTTCCCGAGAGAATACTTTTTCACAATAATGGCATTTTAACTGCACATTTTTTCCTTTTTTAAAGACGTTAAATTGACTATCGACCGGCTCTCCATGCGAGATACAGTTACTGTTTGGGCAGCTAAATATTCCCGTAATCTGTTCAGGTAGAGTCAATTTCAGTTTATTGACCACCATATAGTTCTCAATTTGATTGACGGTGGCATTAGGGGCATACAAAGCCAATTGATTTGCCTGATTTTTGCTAAGGTAAACATTTTCAATTTTTATCAGATCTTTTTGTGCGAGTTCTGATGAAGGTAAGTTCAAACCAATGGTAATACGTTGATTTGTTTCATTGAGCTTGAACAGAGATAATATTTTGACCCCCAGATTTGCAGGGATGTGGTCGATGACAGAACCGTTACGAATGGCTTCAACTTGCAATTGATGTTTCTTAGTCATGATGTGTCTCCTGCATTTAAATCGTTTCGTTGAGAACTAGAGCTAAAAGGGCTTCGCGAGCGTAGACCCCATTTTCTGCTTGCTGAAAGTAGTAGGCATAAGGTGTTCTATCGACATCGGTCGTAATTTCGTCGACGCGTGGAAGTGGATGCAGAATTTTCAAATTTTCGCGAGCTTCTGCTAACGTATCAGCCGTCAAAATAAACGCGGACTTGATGTGTGCGTATTCAGATTCGTCAAAACGCTCTTTTTGCACGCGAGTCATATATAAGATGTCTAACTCGGGAACGACGTCTTCAATACTGTTATGCAAGCTGAACTGTATTCCTTGTTCTTCCAACTCTTGACAGATGTATTCAGGCATCGCAAGTACTTCTGGCGCGATGAAGAAGAATCTTACGTTATTAAACTTCGCTAGAGCTTGGGTTAGAGAGTGAACGGTACGTCCGTACTTTAGATCTCCAACAAGAGCGATATTTAAGTTGTCCAGATGCCCTTGGGTTTCATAAATTGAAAACAGGTCTAACAGTGTTTGAGTGGGATGTTGGTTTGCTCCATCACCACCATTTACGATTGGCACACCGTTAGAAAACTCTGCAGCTAAGCGTGCAGCACCCTCTTGGGGATGACGCATAACAAATGCGTCCACATAAGAAGAAATGACTCGAACTGAATCTGCAAGCGTTTCCCCTTTCTTGGCCAACGAAGTATTTCCACCATTGTCGAAACCAATCACACTTCCTCCCAAGCGCTCAACGGCTGTCTCAAAAGAGAGGCGTGTACGAGTTGATGGCTCAAAAAAACAGCTCGCGACGACTTTATTCTTTAACAATGTAGGATTGGGGTCAGCTTTTAATCTTGCTGCCGTGTCCACGATGAGTTCTAGTTCACTTCGAGTAAGCTCTGGAATCGAGATGATGTGTCGGTTAAATAACGAATGCGCCATAACGTTTGTTCCTTTTTGAGTTTTATACGCTTCATCATGAGAGCGAAATTTAAGTAAAAAAAAGCCCCCTAAAATAGGAGGCTAGAAATTGGATAAAAACGGAAAAACAAAACAGGATATCCCGTCTGATTCAGACGAGAGTTGCAACACGATAGTAAGAAAAAATTGCTCATGTCATGCCTCCGATTAAAAATTTTTGAGGATTATACGGACAAAAATAGCGCTTTCAATGATTTGGCAAAAATATCCAGAAAATGGATTTTTATGCGAAAATGCCTTCATGTTTGAAACATATGGCAGCACATTGGTGCTACTATTCTCCCGGGTGACAACTTGCGTTTAGGCTTTGGAAAATAATGCGAGCTTTATTCAGCTCGCATTGGGGTAAGTGAAATAGCTCACTTGGGGACTAATCGCCCAAAGTTGAAACCATTACGGCTTTTATGGTGTGCATGCGGTTTTCTGCTTCGTCAAACACAATAGAATGATCAGATTCAATGACCTCGTTGGTGACTTCAACACCATCTTTTAAAACAGGGTATTCACGCGCTAGTTCTTTGCCGACCGTTGTGTCTTCACCGTGAAATGCTGGTAAACAATGCATAAATTTCACATGTGGGTTACCTGTTGCTTTAAGCATTCCCATATTGACCTGATAAGGCAGCATCAGGTCAATACGTTCAGCCCATGCTTCTTTGGCTTCACCCATAGAGACCCACACATCTGTGTAAAGGAAATCACATCCCATAACGCCTTCATTAACATCGTCTGTTAATGTGATTTTTGCACCGGTATCTTTCGCAATAGATCGGCAGGTTTCAACAAGTTCTTCTGTTGGCCAGAACTGTTTTGGTGCGACAAGGCGAATATCCATGCCCATTTTCGCCGCACCAACCATGAGAGAATTACCCATGTTGTTTCTAGCATCACCAAGATAAGCGAACTTAATTTCATGAAGCTGTTTACCGCGTCCATGTTCTAGCATGGTCATAAAATCAGCAAGAATTTGGGTTGGATGGAATTCATCAGTTAGCCCGTTCCACACTGGAACACCAGCGTATTTGCCAAGTTCTTCTACAATACTTTGGCCAAAGCCTCTGTATTCAATACCGTCGTACATACGGCCCAGTACTCGAGCTGTGTCTTTCATTGATTCTTTGTGACCAATTTGTGAGCCAGAAGGACCAAGGTAAGAGACTTGAGCTCCTTGATCGAAAGCCGCGACTTCGAATGCACATCGTGTTCTGGTTGAGGTTTTTTCAAAGATCAGAGCGATGTTTTTTCCTTTTAAACGCGGTTGTTCATAGCCGTTATATTTGGCTTTTTTGAGTTCCACGGCTAAATCCAACATGTGTTGAATTTCGCGTGGAGTGAAGTCTAGTAATTTTAGGAAGTTACGATTGCGTAGGTTAAAAGCCATGATGTTATCCTCTTATTCGAGCTGTTACTTGATTGAAGTAACAGCTCGAATAATCATTAAGTTATTTTGTTAATTTGTTTTTAGTCACGAGTAATATTGGTTCCCGCTTCACCTTGTAAAATTCGAAGGCCATCTTCTAAAGCGCCAATACCTACGACGGTGCCGCCTTGTTTGATGAATTCACAAGAGGCTTCAATTTTGGGACCCATTGAACCTTCATCAAATTGGTAATGAGATAGTTCACTTGGTGTTGTGCTGCGTAAGGCTGTTTGAGTTGGCGTCCCCCAATTCAAATAGACAGCATCTGCATCGGTCAGAATTAACAGCGCATCAGCTCCAATCTGTTTCGCAAGGAATGCAGCAGACATATCTTTATCAATGACGGCCTCTACTCCTATCAGCTTTCCGTTCTCTCGTTTGACCGGAATACCGCCGCCGCCAGTGCAGATTACTAAGTGTCCTTGGTTAATTAACTGAGTGATGGCTTCATGTTCAATGATTCCAGTTGGTTTTGGACTTGGAACCACTCTGCGAAAGTGGCTACCATCAGGTTTCACTGTCCAACAGTATTTTTCTGCTAATTCACGGGCTTCCGCTTCTTGGTAAATAGGGCCAATAGGCTTCGTTGGGTTAATAAATGCAGGATCTTTGGGATCAACTGTCATCTGAGTAAGCATGCAAGTGACATTTCTCTCTGGTAACCGATTTTTGAACTCCTGCATTAGCATGTAGCCAATCATGCCTTGTGTTTCACTACCTAAAACATCAAGTGGATAAGGGTTTACTTTCTTGTATTCCAGTCCCTGTAGCGCTAGGAGCCCAACCTGAGGGCCATTGCCATGCACTAATACCACGTTATATTCCTGAGCTATTTCAGAAATCGTTTTGACGGCGATTTCAATATTGTGGCGTTGAATGTCTGCTTCTAAAGGCTCACCCCGACGGAGTAAGGCATTGCCACCTAAAGCGACGACGACTGTTTGTTTAGTCATGAGTTATTATCCTTGTGCTTAGGTTGTGGTAGGGATAAACGCCCCACAACCCGAATTTAATGATTAGATATCGTCACGTTCAATTGGGCAGCTCATACAGCGAGCGCCGCCACGACCACGGCCTAACTCATCTCCAGGAATAGGCAACACTGTGATACCTGCTTTATCGTATTTCTCATTGGTATAGGTATTTCGTTCGTAACCAATCACAACACCAGGACGCACGGTTAGAACATTGTTCGCATCGTTCCACTGTTCGCGTTCTGCTTCAAAACTGTCTCCACCTGTAGTGATCATGTTTAACTTGTCGATGCCTAATGCAATTTCAATGGTGTGAATGTAGGAGTCTTTCTGAGTTGCTTTTACTCTTCCTGATTCATCGCCTGTTAAGCTCCAGCAATTCACATCATCAGGAATTACATTGGGATACACAGAGAATGTATCTTCACGCATGTGTGTCATTACCGTATCCAAGTGCATGCATGAGCGATCTTTTGGCAGTTCTAGAGCAATCACTTCTTTCGCTTGTCCGTGTTTAAATAGGGATGATGCTAGTTGTTCAACCCCTTGAGGTGTCGTGCGTTCTGACATACCAATCAAAACAGCGCCACGACCAATAACGAGAACATCACCGCCTTCAATTGTAGATTTGTCGTAGCTATGTTCTTCATCACCGAAGTACTTAACAAAATCTTGACCTGCGAAAGTTGGATGCCAGCGATAAATTGCGCGTAAGTGATTCGTTTCTCTTTGACGAGCGACTTTAGCCATCGGGTTGATTGAAACACCGCCATAAACCCAGCAAGAGGTATCACGGGTAAACAAGTGATTTGGCAATGGCTTAATAATGAAGTCATTGGTTTTATTCATTTGCTGAATAAAGGAAGATGACTTCATAGGCATCTCACCGAATGAAAGTCCACCCGTGAGTATTTTGGCTAATTCGATAGTTGGAAGATCATTTAGATAACAGCGAAGGTCGTTGGCAAACGTTGGACCGAAGCGATAGTCAGAAATTTGCGTGTTGAGTAGCCATTCTTTGGCTTCAGGAACGTCCAATGTTTCAGCGAGCAAATTAGTGAGTAGCAGTACTTCAACACCTTC
This sequence comes from Vibrio sp. C8, assembly GCF_054051265.1. NCBI lineage: Bacteria > Pseudomonadati > Pseudomonadota > Gammaproteobacteria > Vibrionales > Vibrionaceae > Vibrio > Vibrio sp. C8. The sequence continues at coordinate 195,499 of NZ_JBPAOE010000033.1, read as the reverse complement.
GTTACGTAGAGTATTGGCAAAAATATCGTGTTCTTTACCCGCACGTTCGATATCCAATACATCATCAAACAGTAAATCATGGCAGTTTGATGGAGTTAAATGACAGAGCGCACGTCTTGGGCGATGAATTAATACACGACGTAGCTGACCGATTTCTGAACCTACATATAACTTACTCATAATCGTATCTCTCTATATTCTTTGTTTCCAATCCTATTAAATACATAATTATTTAATAGCGTTTATAGGGTGTTTATAATTAGTTTTTTCTTTGTTCTGATATTTATATTACGGTGGGCTTTCTACCTTTCTTGGATATTAATCACAAATTGTTATTTATGGATTTATTGTGGTTGAAAAGTGTTTTTAACAAAAATTATTCATTTTGTTTTTCTATTTTTGTTTGGGTAAATGAAGTGATTTAATGAAAAATAAGTCGATTTACTCATTGGCGAACACATGTATTTATCTATTGTGTATATGCGTGCGGTGAATCAATGGGAATTTTATTCACTGTTCTAGACGTCTTTTGCATGGTTTTTTTATTTTTATATGCAGGAAATCAGAGTAGCTAGTTACTTCTTTAGTCTTTATTTTTTGTTTGTTAACAAAATAAATTGATGAAATTTGATCTAAAGCAAGTTGTTTTTTAGGTGTGTGTTAGAGTGGTTTTTATCTTCGGATTACTTTTTGTATTCTATTAATTATAAAAAGTAATCTCACAATTATTGTGATAAATATATTTAGAATAATATTTCCGATATGTGTGCTAATTATCCCGAATATCAAATTGTCTTTTAAAAAAGGATGGAAGTGAATGAACGACGTTGTAGGACAGATGCAAGTTGCCTCGCTGGCAAAGGGGCTATCAGCATGCTTGATATCTGAATGACAGGAGTCGTATTTATTTGAGCCGCCTTGTTTAAGAGAAATTGCGGCAATAAATATAAGTGGGAGTGTTGGAGGGCGCTAACGCATTGACGTGAAGTCTCTACATTCGGCAATAAAAAAGCCGCGCTTAGCGCGGCTGATGGGGCAGGAAAGCTCTACAGGAAAACACCAATGCTTAGTGTAGCCATAATTAAAATACACAGAATACCCAATAAAGGTGCAACCCATTTTATCCAACGAACATAAGGAACACGCGCGATTGCTAAACCACCCATAACAACAGCTGAGGTTGGAGTGATGAGGTTCACAATCCCCGATGCTGATTGGTAAGCGGTGACTACCAACTCTCTTCCTACTCCAGCAAAATCGGCTAGTGGAGCCATGATAGGCATGGTTAGCACCGCTAAGCCTGATGATGACGGGACAAGGAAAGAGAGTAGAATTTCTAATAAATACATTACGTTGATGAAAATTACTGAAGAAAGCCCAGTCACTGCTTGTTCAGCAGAGTTTAGGATAGTATCGGTAATCATTCCCTGATCCATTACTACGACTATCCCTCGAGCAATCCCAATAATTAATGCAACGCCTAGTAAATCTCGAGCTCCGTCTATAAAGCTACTAGTGAACTCTTCTTCACTCATGCGTGCTACCAAACCAATGATGATAGTGGCACCTAAGAACATGGCTGATATTTCTGCCATCCACCAACCTGCAACGGAAACACCATAAATCATCACACCGAATGCAGCGGCAAATATCGTTAGGATAAGCTTTCGAGTGCCAGTGAATTCGATAGACTCATCGCTTTGGTTCCCGAGGAAGTGCGCTTTGTTTTCCTCAAATTTGTCAAACACAATGGATTTTGTTTGGTCAGCTCGAACCATTTTTGCGTAACGCATAACGTAGAGCACGCAAACAACCCAGCCAGTGATAAGCATGGCGGCTCTTAACAAAATACCATCAGTAAACGGGATTCCTGCCGCATTGGCGGCAATAACCGTTGCAAATGGATTAATGGTTGAACCGAGAGTGCCAATGCCCGCGCCAAGTAGCACTGTTGCTGCAGCGACAACGGGGTCAAATCGTGCTGCCATCATGACAGGTACTAACAGGGTATAAAACGGTAGTGACTCTTCAGCCATACCATAGACAGTTCCTCCTGTGGCAAATAGGGCCATTAGGATTGGAATCATCAGTTCTTCTCTGCCTTCAAGGCGCGCGGTTACTCGTGCAATGCCCGCATCTATAGCTCCTGTCTTTGTCACAAGACCTAGAAAGCCACCAATAACTAAAATGAACAGTGATACGTCAATAGCTGCTGCTTCGTAGCTGTTATGATTGTAGAAGCCATCAATCGGTGCCATCAAAACATCAATGATTCCTTGAGGGTTTCCTTCGGTTGGCTGATATGTACCAGCAATAGGCACTTCTCGACCTAAATCTTCGTTCATGGTGCGTTCGTATTGTCCGGCAGGAACAACCCAAGTAAGGGCAGCTACGAGAGCAATTAATAAAAACAAGATTGTATAAGCAGAAGGAAATTTAAAGTTAGAAAAGAATCCACCTTTAGGTTCCGTAGATACAGTTTGGGTTGTCATAGCTATCTCCTTACATTTGGACCTATAATCCCAATGTTTTCAGTGGCTAAAATTATTATTCCCTATTTCAATAAATTGGATATTAAAATCTTATGAAGTAGTGAATTAATTACTACGCATTAGAAAAGTATTATTTTTTATTATAAAAATAATAAGTTTATTTATTTGTTGGGCTTTCAATTTGATTCTTATTGGGATTTTAATTTGGCTAGATATAACTAACTTTGCATTTCCTCACAAAACAATGGAGGAGGGATTTTGGAGAGAATATTTGAAAAATAGTTTCGGGGTATTTTGTTATATTTAATGAAATTCTATTCTTTAGTTTTGTTTGCTCTCTTTTTCTTTTGGCTTTTATTGTTTGCTTTTAAGAGTTTTATGGAATTTTATTCAAGGGTATGTAATTCAAGTTATTAGTAACTTTATTGATATGAATCAATTTAATTGTTATGGAAGAGAAAAAAGGAGCCTAAGCTCCTTTTTATACTAACAATGAACAGATAATTACTCGTAGCGTTTAGCTTTATATTGCGGGCGCATTAAGTTCTCTACAGAGAAAATGTCATCAAGTTCATCTTCCGTAAGTAGTCCACGCTCTAACACCACTTCTCGTACGCTCTTACCTGTTTCGGCACAGATTTTTCCTACAATGTCACCTTCATGGTGACCGATGTATGGGTTCAAGTAAGTCACGATACCGATAGAGTTAAACACGTAGTTTTCGCAAACTTCTTTATTGACCGTAATGCCGTCAATACATTTGTCGCGAAGGTTTACACACGCATTTGAAAGCAGTGAAATTGACTCAAACATCGCTTGAGCAATGACAGGCTCCATTACGTTCAACTGTAATTGACCGCCTTCCGCTGCAAAAGAGACAGTGTTGTCGTTACCAAGTACTTTAAAGCACACTTGGTTTACCACTTCTGGAACAACAGGGTTTACTTTCGCTGGCATGATTGAAGAACCAGCCTGAAGTTCAGGAAGGTTTAGCTCATTCAAACCCGCGCGAGGACCTGAAGAAAGCAGACGTAGGTCATTACAGATCTTAGACAGTTTCACTGCTAGGCGTTTTAGCGCGCCGTGGGTCATTACGTATGCACCACAGTCTGATGTCGCTTCGATAAGGTCTTCAGCAGGTACAACATCTAAACCTGTTACTTCTGCTAAGTGTTTTACTGCAAGTGCCTGGTAACCCGGTGCAGCGTTTAAGCCAGTACCGATTGCGGTTGCGCCTAGGTTGATTTCAAGCAATAGCTTAGAGGTGTATTCCAGAGCACGAATTTCTTCGTTCAATGTCACCGCCCAAGCATGGAATTCTTGACCAACGGTCATTGGTACAGCGTCTTGCAGCTGTGTACGACCCATCTTGATTACTGTAGTGAACTCTTGGCTCTTAAGTTCGAACGCGCCTTTCAAGTACTCAATCGCTTCAATCAGTTTTAGCACGCTGTTGTATACAGAAATGCGGAAACCTGTTGGGTAAGCACAGTTGGTTGATTGGCTGCGGTTTACGTGGTCATTTGGGTTAATGAACTGGTATTGGCCTTTTTCTTTGCCCATTAGCTCTAGCGCTAAGTTAGCAATGACTTCGTTGGTATTCATGTTGACTGAAGTACCAGCGCCGCCTTGGAATACATCTGTCGGGAATTGATCCATGCACTTACCTGTTTCAAGGATCACATCACACGCTTGAATGATGTAGTTAGCGACATCTTTTGGAATGACGGCTAATTCTTTGTTTGCCAGAGCGGCCGCTTTCTTGGTCATTACCATGCCACGAATGAACTCAGGAATATCTGAGATCGTTGCACTGGAAATGTTAAAGTTTTCAATTGCTCGGAGTGTATGGATACCGTAGTAGGCATCAGCAGGAACGTGACGTTGACCTAGTAGATCTTCTTCAATGCGATTGGCTGGTTGAGCTGTTTGTGTAGCTTCAAATAGAGTAGCCATAGTTGGATCCTTAGAGAATAATGCTATTGATATTGATTACAGTAAGCCGTATCTGTATTAAGAATCCATTCATCAGAATAATTGGCTGGAAAACCGTCCTGATATAGCAACGTATAATACTTAAGTTGGAATTAAAAAATAGGAGCTTCGTCACCTTTTATGTCAGTAGAAATCAAGTTTATGGTGAATGCGACCCTAAAACATGCAAAGTCTCTTGCCCGTGGATGGAAACACAGTTTTTCCCTTTGCGTTTAGAGCGATACATGGCTTGGTCTGCGTTTGAGAATGTTTGACTTGCATCAGGAGTCACTTCAGCCAAACCAATGCTGATTGTCACATCATAAAGTGTCCAGTTACTGATGTCCGTGGCTACACGCTGCATGAGTGCTTTCGCTTTTTCAAGATCGGTATGTTGGATCAGTACCGCAAACTCATCACCGCCAATTCGTGCAATAAAATCGGTATCGCGCAGCACCATACGTAGTTGGTTGGCAATGTACAGAATGACCTCATCACCAACGGTATGACCAAAGGTGTCGTTAATTTGCTTGAACGAGTCAATATCCAGTACAGCAAGGCAGCAAGGCGGATGATTGGCATAGCGTTGTTTCAAGCGGCATTGATATTGAAGGTTCTGGTCGAATTTCTTTTTGTTCCACAACGATGTGGCGGGGTCGCGCTCTGTACGTTCCTTGAGTGTGATAATGGTGTTGTGATGTTCGGAAATGTCACTAAACGAATAGACATAATATTGAATGTTTTTCAGTTTACCCAAAATTGCGTGTATTTCAGTTTGGCAAATGACTTCTTTATTATCGGTAGTGTGCAATGAGATGTGTCCTTGCCACATGCCGCGAATCGAAAGTTGTCTTTGAATCAGATTCTGTTTTGTTTGAGACTGAAAAAAATCAATGATATCGCTGCCATGCAATAAGCCTAGATCTCTGTTTACCAAATTACAAAAGCCAGTGTTAACTCTCAGTATTCTCATGTTTTTATCGGTCACAACTACTGCCATGCTGTTTTCTATCGCGTACTCGGCATAAGTTTGGTCTGCTTTTATCCGTCGAAACGCATCCATAAACATTGCAGTCATAATCGAGAGTAACCCCAGAAATAACCAAATCACGGAGGCTTCAATTTTAAGTTGTTTGGCTCTTTCAGAAAGTAGAGCTGAAATGGCAGATGTGGGATACATGGTGAGCATGGTTAACGTATTTTGTGAACCAAATAAAGGGCTACTGAAGCGTTGGAAAATATATAACCCTTTGTCTGTTAAAAAACTATTGCCAGAACTTTGGTTCTGTTGAACTGCTTGCCATACTTCGGCGTTTTCTGAGGCCAAATTATTCTCAGTTCGAGTCTGTATCAGATCACCAAACAATTTATTTTTGTCGCTGCTAATAATGTAGTAACCATGATTGTCAATGAAATCGATATTCAGCTTTTGAGTGTTGGAGGTGATCTGCTCGATGATGGTCATCACATCAAGATTGGCAACGAAGTATCCTTGCCTGACGGAGTTAGCAAGAATTGGGTAAATGATACGGTAACCCGGTTTGTAGGGAATGATAGGCTTGTTGTTCTCAAACTCTAAGTCAATACCGAAGTGACCTTGCTCGCCGTTTGCCAGTTTCTGGGCATAAAGGAAATAGTCACGATTGCTTTTGTTTTGTAGCCGATCATTAGGTACCACGTAGGGGTGAGACATGTTGGGCATATAATCAACCCGTATTACCTCATAGCCGTGGTTATCGATAAAGCGTAACTGATAGAATAATGTTGAGTTAAAGGCCGTTAGATACCATTGGCTTTCGAGATAATGACGCAATTGATGATCTCTGTTTACGGCGAAATCATTAAGCAGAGACGAATGGCTTAATTCATAAAAGGTCTGTTGGATTTGTGCGTGTGTTCGTCGAGCCTTAGAGTCTACGTACGAAAGAAATTGCAGTCCTTGAGCTTCTAGGTGAGAGATAAAAAACTGATGGGCTTTGTCTTTAAGATGAAAATAATAGGCGAGCGGAACTAGTGACAACACAAGCCACAACACAGTACCGGTTTTGATCGTGCTGACAATTCGCTTCATTATTTATGTTCTGGCTCAAAATCTACTTAAAAGGTAGTTGAGTCGAAGGCGCTTTTCCATTGCACTGGAGAATTGTTGACGCTAAGGTGTAGCAAAATAAGGAGGAGCCGTGTTTCCGATTTTACTCATTTTATTTATTGCTGTGCCTATTATCGAGATTGGCTTGTTTATTCAGGTCGGCGGTATGCTCGGCTTGTGGCCGACGATTGCCTTGGTTTTGATCACCGCGTTTGTTGGTGCTTCTTTAGTAAGAAGCCAAGGTTTGCAAACTCTGCTCACTGTTCAACAGCGCATGCAACGTGGTGAAATGCCAGCACAGCAAATTGTTGAAGGTGTGATGCTTGCGGTCGCGGGGGTTTTACTTCTTACTCCCGGCTTTATGACGGATGCGATGGGAATGTTGGTATTATTGCCAGCACCGCGTGCAATGATTGCTAAATACCTAATGAGCAAAGTGGTGGTGTCAAATTTGTCAGGTGGTTTTCATTCCAGCCATTTTGAGCGTGATCCTTACCGTCCGCATGATTCCCATCAGGGACATACCTTTGATGGTGAGTTCGAGAAAAAAGACGATGATGATGACCAGAACTCAAATCATCGCCTTCATTAATCATTACGTATTGCATCACGAATAAAAAAGCTCTGGTCTGTGCCAGAGCTTTTTTGATCATTCATTTTTACTCATAGAGTAGAGTGCGCTGAAATTACAGCGATCCTTCAAATCCCATTTGTCGCCATGCCTCAAACGCAATAATGGCAACAGCATTCGAAAGGTTCAGGCTGCGCGCATCTGGCATCATTGGAATACGGATACGCTGTTCCATTGGTAAACTCTCAATAACTTCGGCTGGAAGTCCGCGTGTTTCAGGACCGAAAAGTAGCACATCACCTTGTTGGAACTTGGCATCCACATGATGGCCTGTTGTTTTGGTGGTACAGGCGAAAATGCGGTAGTCGCCACGCTCAGCTAGGTAGTTCAGAAAGGCTTGATAGTCCTTATGACGAGTCACTCGTGCTAAGTCGTGATAATCCAGACCCGCACGGCGTACTTTTTTCTCTTCTAAATCAAAGCCCAGAGGTTCGATTAAGTGAAGGTTCGCACCACAGTTTGCGGATAAACGAATAATGTTTCCTGTGTTAGGGGCGATTTCTGGCTCGTACAGGGCAATATCAAACATAACGGTTAATTTCCTTATTAGGTTTGTGTAGTCACAAGACCTAATCTTTTGTGGTGGGACACTTAAATAAGGGGCGAGTATAAATCTCTCGCCCCATAATTCACAAGTTACAGTGAATCTTAATTAGATTGGCAAAGTAAACTGAACTTTTAAGCCATTGAGCGGGCTGCGGCTAGCTTCAATCACACCACTGTGCTGGCGAATGGCACTTTCGGTGATGGCTAAACCTAAACCTGTACCACCGCTGTGTCTGTCTCGCGCTGTTGAAACACGATAAAACGGGCGGAAAATTTGCGATAACTCGTCGTCTGGTACGCCATCTCCGTCATCTTCTACCGATACTGTTACCTGATTATCTGTGGCAGAAAAGTGAACCACGATCTTGTTTTTACTGTAATAAATAGCATTGCGAACGATGTTTTCTAACGCACTCATCAACAGTTTTGGGTTGCCAGAAATGGTGACATTAGGAATATCATCAAAATGCAGCTTTTTATTCATTTGTTCTGCTTCAAACTGAGCATCGTTAAGCAGTTCTTCCCACAGGCTACGCAGTGGTTGATCTTCATTACTGAGGTGACTGTTGGTCTGCATTCTTGACAGTTCGAGCAATTCACCAATCATCTGCTCTAAGCGCTGAGCTTCGGTGTCAATACGCTCTAGTTCGCTACTGGTACCTTGTTTGCGAGTTGCCAATGCGTTAGCCAGACGTAAGCGGGTAAGTGGAGAACGCAGCTCGTGGGATATATCAGAGAGTAGGCGCTGCTGACCAGAAATCATTAGATTTACAGCTTCAACCATTTGGTTGAAGCTGCGGCCAGCTTGACGAAACTCCATGGTTCCTTTCTCAAGATCTGGGTCTGCTTCAAACTGTCCACGCGCCACGCGCTGTGCTGCTTGCGCCAAACGTTGAGCCGGTTTACTCAGTGCCCATGCAAGCCATAACAGAAGCGGAGTACTAACCAACATGACCGCTAACAACAGTTGTATTGGTTTATCGAACAACTGAAGTAACAAAGGTGGGGGTTGATCCCAGCGAAAACCGACGTACAGCAACAGATTTTGTTTTGCGAACACAACAGGTACAGGGCCAGCAATCATGTATCGACCATACAGACGTTGTTGTGGTTTATCGATGGATTCAATACTGGACGCAAAGTTTTGCAGTGCTTTGTATTTGAAATCTGGACGTTCGCGAGCGGTTAATACGTTACCGTCTGAGTCAGTGACAAAGAAACGTGGTCGCTCATCTCGATCTTCATTATGCTTCATTGGTCTGAGACCGCGGTTCCCATTTCCCTCAAGGAACATCAGAATACGCGTGAGATTGGTTTCGTTTCTAAAACGATCTTCGAGCATCTCTTTTTGTACGATGATACGTTGGAGCATTTCTGGCGGTAAGTCGCGAGATTTTCGCGGGTCTAAATGGGGAATTGCCAATACGGCTAGCAACACCAAAAACATGGTGAGCCAGAATATGGTAAAGATGCGCCCATACAGATTGTTGAATGTGGGTAAACGCATTAATCCTCCATTACCATTAGGTAACCTCTTCCTCGAAGTGTTTTTATTCTCGCTTTTCCATCTGCGCGTTCTGGCAATTTTTTACGAAGGTTGGAGACATGCATGTCTATGGCACGGTCAAAGGCGGCTAACCTTTTTCCTAATACATCGAGGCTTAGATCTTCTTTGGTAATGGTGTTGCCCGGGTTTTGCACAAAGTGAGCTAATAGTGCGAACTCAGTGGAGGTAAGATCGAGCAATTCACCTAGGCAGTAAGCTTCTTGCTTACCCGGAAATACCTGAATATCTTGGCATTCAATCATGTCTGAATGTTTGTTTTGATGTTGTTGGGTACGACGCAACACGGCACGGATTCTTGCTAATAGCTCTCGGTCACTGAACGGTTTTGGTAAATAGTCATCCGCCCCCAGTTCTAAACCTATCACGCGGTCAATCTCTTCACCTTTGGCGGTGAGCATCAGTACGGGTGTCTGCCATTTTTCGCGTATTTTTTTTAGCGTTTCCATTCCGTTCAGTTTAGGCATCATGACATCGAGCAAAATTAAATCGACACTGTCATTTACTGCGTGTAGTCCTGCCTCTCCATCATTGGCTTCAGATACGTCAAACCCTTCATAGCTTAAAACTTCTTTCAGCAAGCTGGTTAGTTCTGTGTCGTCATCAATGAGTAGGATGTGTGCCATGGTTACCTCAAACTTTACGGACTGCTTATTCATGTTTACTGACAACCGTCGTTTTATATAAACCGTTCAATGTAAACGGTGGCTGCTGAATATAGTGTACTGTGAATTGAGCTCTAGGATCATGGTTAAACTCGCCCTTTACGATTATTTACGCTTCTCAAACACTGCTTTACATGCCAAGTCGTATTATAAATTTAAGCGCTGCACAGGCAGCCGATTCAAATCCAAACGAGAAGGAAAAGATTATGAAACTGGCAAAAAAAATGATCCTTGCAGCTGTTGTTCTTCCTATTACTTTAGGCTCAGCAGCGGTATTTGCCGCTGGTGGCGGTAAAGGTCCGGGCCGCGATTTTGGTGGTGACTGTGGACGTGGTGGCATGATGAACCAAGAAGTGTTTGCTCAACTGAATGTCACGCCTGAGCAGAAAGCAAAAATGGCAGAGCTTCGCCTAAACAAACGTGATGCGATGCGTTCACAGCGCAATGGCAAACGCTTAGAAATGCGTGCTTTGAAACAGCAAGAACGTGATTTGGTAATGTCATCAAACTTCGATGAAGCCGCAGCGAAAAAGTTGGCAGAACAAATGGTTCAACTTCGCGCAGAGCAACGTGTGGCGATGATGCAACATCGCAATGAGATGATGAACGTTTTAACTGCGGATCAAAAAACAAAACTGGCATCAATTCAACAAGATCGTATGAACGAATGTGTGTTGTTTGGACGAGGCGGTCCTAACGGTCAAGGTGGAAAAGGTGGTCAAGGCCCACGGAGCCAAGGCATGATGCGTGGCGGTCCTCAAGGTCAATCAATGGCACCTATGATGCAATAAGTCTCGCATTGAATGCGTGCAGTGATTCAAAGGCAGCTTCGGCTGCCTTTTCTCTTCTGGTTAAACCTTTGACTAATTTTATTCTCAAACAAGCATCCTGAGAGCTTTTAGGTATAATCAATGCATTGTTTGTTAAGGTAAGACGTTATGAAAAAGGAATACGCACGTTTAGTCACAATTGCTGCGTGGACAGCGACTTGTGTTGCGACCTTACTTTTGATCATTAAAGTGGCTGCGTGGTGGGTAACTGGTTCGGTCAGTTTGCTGGCATCGCTCATCGACTCAATGTTGGATATCGCCGCTTCCGTGGTAAACCTTGTGGTGCTGCGTTATTCACTTCAACCTGCTGACAGAGAACATGCATTTGGTCATGGTAAAGCTGAATCGTTGGCTGCACTTGCTCAAGCTATGTTTATCTCAGGTTCGGCCTGTTTCCTCATTCTTAATGGTGTCGATCGCTTTTTCCGCCCGCATGAATTGCAAACCCCTGAGTACGGTATTTACGTGAGTTTACTGGCGATCATCGTGACCTTTGGTCTGGTGCTTTTCCAGCGTCATGTGGTTAAGAAGACAGGCAGCCAGGCAATTGCTGCGGATTCACTGCATTATCAATCAGACCTATATATGAACGGCGCGATTATGATTGCATTAGGCCTAAGCTGGTTTGGCGTGACGCAAGCTGATGCGGTGTTTGCAATTGGTATCGGCTGTTTTATCCTATTCAGTGCTTATAAAATGGTGCAAGAAGCTATTCAAACCTTATTGGACAGACAACTTCCAGAAGAGGAAAGAGAGCAAATACGTCAGATTTCTCTGTCTGTAGAGGGTGTGATGGGGGTTCATGATCTGAGAACTCGCATGTCAGGGCCTGTGAGATTTATTCAGCTACACTTAGAGCTGGATGACAAGATGCCTTTGATTGAAGCGCATAGAATTGCAGACGTTGTCGATGATAAATTATGTAAAGCGTTTCCGGGAGCAGATGTATTGATTCACCAAGACCCGTACTCGTTAATGTTTGGTCCTGAGAGGAAACAAAAACTTCAACCGTGGTAGCGACAAAGCTTGTCAGATCGACTATATTTTTTTGCGGTATGAATAAAATGCACGAATCTGATGTGAATCAACGATGGGATAGTGCAAAACTGTAATACTGTTTCTGGGTAAAAAGCTTTATAGCAGCGCATGCTAAGCAAGTTAGTTCTTCTAACATACAAACATAATTACAAGATTCTGCTGTTCGAATACAATTTCGGGCAGCGCCAAAAATAGCTATACAAATTTCAAAAATATTGAGGGTGATCATGATTAAAAAGATCGGTGTTTTGACTAGTGGTGGCGATGCTCCGGGTATGAACGCGGCAATTCGCGGTGTAGTACGTACAGCGTTAAGCGCAGGCATTGAAGTCTATGGTATCTACGACGGTTACCACGGTCTATATGAAGACCGCATTAAGAAACTTGACCGTTCAAGTGTTTCTGATGTAATCAACCGTGGTGGTACTTTCTTAGGTTCAGCTCGTTTCCCCGAGTTCAAAGAAGTAGCAGTACGTGAAAAAGCTATCGAAAACTTGAATAAGCACGGCATCGAAGCGCTTGTTGTTATCGGTGGTGATGGTTCGTATATGGGTGCTAAGAAACTGACTGAAATGGGTTACCCATGTATCGGTCTTCCGGGCACAATTGATAACGATATCGCTGGTACTGATTACACTATCGGTTACTTAACAGCGCTTAACACTGTTATCGAATCTATTGACCGTCTACGTGACACTTCTTCATCTCACCAACGTATTTCTATCGTAGAAATCATGGGCCGTCATTGTGGTGATTTAACTCTGACATCTGCAATTGCGGGTGGCTGTGAGTACATCATTACTCCTGAAACAGGCTTAGATATGGATAGCCTGATTTCAAACATTCAAGACGGCATCAAGAAAGGTAAGAAGCATGCAATTATCGCTCTTACTGAATTGATGGTCGATGCAAATGTACTGGCTAAAGAGATCGAGAAAGCAACGAAGCGTGAAACTCGCGCAACAATTCTTGGTCACATCCAGCGTGGTGGTAAACCAACAGCGTTTGACCGCGTATTGGCTTCTCGTATGGGTAACTACGCAGTTCACCTATTAATGGAAGGCCACGGTGGTCGTTGTGTTGGTATTCAAAAAGAAGAATTGGTTCACCATGACATCATCGATGCGATTGAAAACATGCGTCGTCCAGTTCGTACAGATCTTTACAAAGTGGCTGAAGAGTTATTCTAAGCAACGTTTGAAGATAAAGATTGAACACAAAAAAGACCGCTAATGCGGTCTTTTTTTATGCTTAATTCTTAGAGAATAATGTCACGAATTTCTGCGTCTTTACGCTCTAGGTAGTGAATCGATTTAATACGACGAATAGTACGGCAACGACCACGAACCAACAGAGTTTCGGTTGTTGCAATATGACCTTTGCGCGAAATACCTTCCAGCAAATCGCCTTTAGTGATACCTGTCGCTGAGAAGATAATATTGTCACTGCGAGCCATATCTTCCATCTTCAGAACTACGTTTGCTTCAACACCCATTTGTTTGCAGCGTTCAAGTTCGCTTGCGCCCCAAATACGGTTGTCTTCTGTGTCTCCTTTCACTTGATGACGAGGAAGCAGACGTCCATGCATATCGCCGTCAAGAGCACGAATAACAGCAGCCGAAACCACACCTTCAGGTGCACCGCCGATGCAGTACATTGCATCCACTTCGCTATCTGGCATACATGTCAAAATAGAAGCTGCTACATCGCCGTCTGGCACCGCAAATACGCGAACACCCATCTGCTGCATTTCCGCTATTACTGCGTCGTGACGAGGTTTTGCAAGTGTTGTAACAACAAGCGTATCAAGTGATTTACCTAAAGCTTGAGCAATGTTTTCTAAGTTTTCTTTCAGCGGTTTATTCAGATCAATGCAGCCTTTCGCACCCGGACCAACAACCAGTTTTTCCATGTACATATCTGGCGCTTTCAAGAAACTGCCTTTTTCGCCAGCCGCAAGTACCGCTAGTGCATTCGATTGACCCATCGCCGTCATACGAGTGCCTTCGATTGGGTCAACGGCGATATCGACTTCATCACCACCTAAGCCAACCTTCTCGCCAATGAACAGCATAGGAGCATCGTCGATTTCCCCTTCACCAATAACAATTTCGCCTTGGATTTCTGTTTGATTCAGTAGTGTACGCATGACTTCTACGGCAGCGCCATCAGCAGCGTTTTTATCGCCGCGACCAAGCCATTTATAACCTGCTAGTGCAGCACCTTCTGTGACTCGGGAAAAAGCCATTGCTAAATCACGTTTCATTTTCACTCCAACTCAGAACGATAGGGGATAATTTTGGGCGGCATTCTAACATAATAGTAGGAAAACGTTTGCTAATTAGCCTAGCAGAGAGTTGTATTGGATCAAAAGATAGTGAGATTTAGCACGTTACTGGGTGTATTCCGAGCGAGCTGTAGTCACTTTCTTAGATGAAAGTTAGCGTAAGGTAAAATTGCGCTGTTTTTTTAAGCGAATAGCGAAAAAGATCGAATATAGTGAGTGTTTCTCTGGGCTGGGCTGAGTAGAATGGGGCAATCAGTGACGTTTTGTCCATTGCAACCGAATCAATAAAGGGTAAGTACCATGTCTTTTGAAGTACTAGAACAACTAGAAGCAAAAATTCAAACTGCGGTTGACACAATCGCTCTACTGCAAATGGAAGTTGAAGAGCTTAAAGAAGAGAAGCAAAAGCTAGTTGAAGAAGCGAATGAGTTAAAAGCAAACCACGAAGCTTCTATTCAAAAAGCACAACAAATTCAACAAGAGCACGACCAATGGCAAGAACGCATCCGTAATCTGCTTGGCAAAATGGATGATGTGGAATAAGCCTGCGCTTTTCACAAACAAAAAAACGCCGAAGATTATCGGCGTTTTTTATGTTTCGAATATCGAGTTAGAACAGCTTTGTTTGATGTTAGCGAGTAGGGCGAACACCTAAAGTATGGCAAAGCGCGTAAGTCATTTCTGCACGGTTTAGCGTATAGAAATGGAAGTCTTTTACGCCTTCGCGTGAAAGAACGCGAACCATGTCGATTGCCTGACTTGCACCTACTAGCTGGCGTGTCACAGGATCCTCTTCCAAACCTTCGAATTGTTTTGCCATCCAGCTTGGTACTTTCACATTGTTTTGCGCAGCAAAGCGTGATGCTTGAGCAAAGTTAGACACTGGCAGAATACCCGGTACGATTTCCACATCAATGCCTGCTGCAACACAGCGGTCACGAAAACGCAGGTAGCTTTCTACATCGAAGAAGAACTGAGTGATGGCGCGGTTCGCACCAGCATCGACTTTGCGTTTCAGGTTCAGTAAATCCGCTTGAGCACTTTTTGCTTCAGGGTGTACCTCTGGAAAAGCCGCTACTGAGATATCAAAATCGTGGCGAGATTTCAGTAACTCAACCAGATCGGATGCGTACATTTCAGGTTTGCCACCGCCAGGGGGAATGTCACCTCGCAGGGCCACAATGTTTTGAATGCCGTTTGCCCAGTAATCATCAGCGATGTTGATCAGCTCTTCACGAGAAGCATCAATACAAGTCAGGTGCGGCGCAGAAACAAGGCCAGTTTGGTCTTTGATTGCTTTGATGATCGAATGGGTTCGGTCACGTTCGCCAGAGTTTGCACCATAGGTTACAGAAACAAACTTAGGCTGAAGAGTTTTTAGACGGTGTACAGAGTTCCACAAGGTTTCTTCCATTTTTTCTGAACTTGGCGGAAAAAACTCAAAAGACACATTAATGTTAGAAAGTTCAGAAATATTCTGATTCAAAGCGTCAATATGGCCTGCGTGTGTGTATCCCATCTTTCTTCTCCTTGTAGCTCGCACTACAAACGCTGATATTCGGTTAAATTGACGTTTAGACGTCTATATGGCTACAGAATGTATTGAATACGTTTTAATGTCAACTTAACTATTATGAATTTTTCTCATGTTGATCGTGAAGCTATTTCAACTAAGTTAAACGCCAAAAGGTGATTTTTCATATCAAAAGTCGACAACTTCGAGTGATATTCTGCATTGAGAGGATTTGCTAGCTATAAAACGATAAAACTCGCCAGTTACGGCGAGTTTTATAAAGTTATAAGAAGCTGGAAAGTAGGTTGAGGTCAGACTGGATTGCACCTGCGGTCACCTCTCGACCAGCCCCCGGTCCTCGAATGACCAGTGGATTGTCTTTGTACCAACGGCTTTCGATAGCGAAGATGTTGTCACACGGTAATAAGTTCGCCAGTGGGTGATCTTTTTCCAGAGCTTCAACGCCGACGCTTGCTTTCCCGTTTTTTTCTAGACGAGCAACATAGCGAAGCACTTTGTCCTGTTTTTGCGCTTTAGCCAGACGTTCAGCCAATCGTTCATTGAGTAACTGACTGTTGTCGAGGAAGTCATCCAACGAGATATCGCGCAGTTCTTCTGGAACCAAAGACTCAACACGAATGCTTTGAGGTTCTACTTCTAGACCGGACTCACGGGCGAGGATAACTAGCTTACGCATGACGTCTGAGCCGTCTAAGTCGCTACGAGGGTCTGGTTCAGTCAGTCCTTGCTGCCAAGCAAGATCAACCAGTTCACTAAACGGAATTGAGCCATCATACTGTTGAAACAGCCAAGACAGAGTGCCAGAGAAAATACCTGACAGAGCTGTAATGTCATCACCACTCTCACGTAAATCACGAACAGTGTGGTTGATAGGTAAACCAGCGCCTACCGTTGCGTTGTACAGCCAATGACGGCTAATTTTGGCAAAGGCATCTTTCACTTGGTTGTAGTATTCAGTCGATGCGGAACCCGCTACTTTATTGGCAGAGATAAGATGCATACCTTGTTCTGCGATGTCCAGGTACTGATTAGCTAGTACTTTACTTGCAGTCACATCCAGCACAATAGCATCGTCATAGCCTTGCAGTTTACCAACTTTGTATAGCCAGCTATTTTCCTCATTCGGGAGTGCCTCATCGTGGTAACGATTCAGTACTGTCTCTGGGTCTATGCCTTGTGGGTCAAACCAATAAGTTTGACTGTCTACAACAGCGACCAGTTCGAAGTTCATTCCGCGACGCTTTTCAAGCTCTTCTTTTTGTTCTGCAAAAAGCTTTAGCCAGCTAGAACCGATGTTGCCTTTACCACATAGAACAAGTGCTACTCGCTTCTGAGCTTGGAAAATCTGATTATGTACACCCACCACCAGTTTCTCTACAGGCGCTTGGCGAAGTACCGCAACTAAGCTCAGTTCTGACTCGGCTTCACAGATAAATTCAACGGGGGCATTCTTCAACTGTTGATAGAAACCGTAACTGTGGTTTGGATTTTTGGTGACGCCAGCCCCGACAGCTCCGACTAAGGTGTAGCCTTCTCTCAGTTTTATGTCTGCAGCAGTCGCAATGTCTTGCAGGTATGACAAAGCACCCGACGCGATCTCTGCAGTGTAAGCCAAGCGCAGCTTGTGCTGGTCTGCTTGAGCTTCAAAAGCGAGAGGTTCAAGTTGCTCACGTTTTAGTTTCTCAAGTGTCTCATCGTAAATGCGGGCGAAATCATGTCCGTGACCAAACTCCAGTTCAATCAGTAGCACTTCATCCAAAGAGGTGATGATTTTGGCACCTCTGCCAGAAGCCAATACACGTTCAATCTTAGTTGAACCAGATTCTGGTTTGTGGCTGCAGCGCAGTTGAAGTTCCATTGCACTTTGAGCCACAGGTTGTAGTGTGCGGCTATGCAGCACTGGAGCGGCAAGGCGAGCCAGTTCATTCGCTTCATCTAAACGCAGCAGAGGTAGCAGACAAGCATTAGCGACGATGCGAGGGTCTGCGCTATAAACACCAGCAACGTCACTCCAAATTGTGACACGAGAAACATCGGCTAAAGCACCAATAACGGTTGCTGAGTAGTCAGAGCCATTACGTCCAAGCAGTACAGTATCGCCATTGTCATTCTGTGCCATAAAACCGGTAATCACGATACGGTGATGTGCATGCTGCGCCAGTACTTTCTTAAGAAGAGGATAAGAGTGTGAGCGATCCACTTCTGGTTGCGTACCTGTTTCTGCGCGAAGAAATTCACGTGCATCTTGAGAAACCGCAGGTAAGCTGTTTTGGTTGAGTAACGCTGCTAACAGACGAGCAGACCATACTTCACCGTGGCCGAGAACAGCAGCTTGCTCCGCTTTCGTCAATGGAGCGGTCAATTCACCCAAGCGAATGAATTCACCATTCACTTGCGTCAATAAGTTATCTGCGACTTCACCTTGTAGTAAGTCTTCAACCAGTTTGCATTGGAACTGACGTAGTGACTGCAAAGTTTCATGGGCAACACGGCCGTCTTTGTTCAATGCTTCTAAAAATGCAATCAAGCGGTTGGTTGTTTTGCCTGCTGCTGAGACAACCACTAAATCTTCAGGCTGTGAGTACTCTTTAAGAATGTTCGCTACACGTAAATAACATTCAGGATCTGCTAAGCTACTACCACCAAATTTATGTAGTTGGCGTAAAACCGTCATTAAAATTTCTCCTTAGCTTTGGTAAAGGCCTGATCCAAGTCTGCGATGAGATCGGACGTATCTTCTAAGCCAACCGATAAACGTAATAACAGATGAGAAATACCTGCTTCAGCAAGAGCAGTCTCGCCCATAGCACGATGAGTCATACTCGCTGGGTGACAAATTAAACTTTCCACACCACCAAGAGATTCAGCGAGTGAGAAGAGTTTTAATTCGCCCACAAAGAATTTTAGTTGATCGTAGCTACCCGCAAATTCAAAACTGAGCATTGAACCAAAACCAAGCTGCTGCTTCTTAGCAATTTCATGCCCTGGGTGCTCTGGTAGGCTAGGGTGATATATGGTTTTGATCAATGATTGAGATTTCAAATAGTCCAAAATTTGCAGAGAACTTTCCTCATGCACACGCATGCGTGCACCTAGGGTGCGAATACCACGTAGCGTCATATAGCTGTCAAATGGCGTGCCCGTTGCGCCAATACAATTCCCCCACCAAGCGAGTTCTTCAGCATGAACTTTGGTTTTGGTGATCACCACGCCACCAATCACATCTGAGTGACCATTGATAAATTTAGTTGTTGAGTGAATGACAAAATCAGCACCCAGTGTTAGAGGTTGTTGGTATATAGGGGTTAAGAAAGTATTGTCGACCGCCACTAAAGCACCAACCGCTTTTGTTTGCTGGCAGATTTTTTCGATATCAACCACTCGCACTAGTGGATTAGAAGGTGTTTCTAACAACACCAGTTTTGGTTTCTTAGCCAGAGCTTTAGCAAGTGCTTGTTGATCCGATTGATCGACAAACTGAACTTTGAAATCGCCTTTATTGGAACGGGTGTTGAATAAACGGTAAGTTCCGCCGTAGCAATCATGAGGAGCAATAATTAAGTCGTTTGGGCCAAGAAACGTAGACGCAAGCAGGTTTAAAGCTGAAGTGCCGCAGTTGGTTACTACTGCTCCTTCACCACCCTCTAATTCGTAGAGTGCTTTTTCCAGTAGACCTCTGTTAGGGTTACCAGAGCGGGTATAGTCGTATTGTGGAACTTCACCAAACGCAGGAAAGCCGTAGTTAGTCGATAAATAAATGGGTGGGACGACGGCATGGAATTGAGTATCTGATTCAATTCCGGTACGAACTGCGATTGTTGCTGGTTTGCGTTTGGTCATGAGTGTTTCCTTTCCTGAGACTCTTAAATAGACATCCAAATTCACAGTAAGAATACATGTGTTCGTCTATATTGGGGGAATTGCATCATACTTTACTTATCTAAACTTGAGACGTCAACACTTCTAGACGTCTATATGTCTTTGCTTATGGCGGTAAATCCCGCTAAAATCTAGCCTTTGGAATTATTACTCGAATTCGAACAATGAAGGTGCGCAATGGCAGACTGGAACGGTGAATATATAAGCCCCTATGCAGAGCATGGGAAAAAAAGTGAGCAGGTGAAAAAAATCACCGTATCAATCCCTCTTAAGGTATTGAAAATTCTCACAGATGAGCGTACTCGCCGCCAGATCAATAACCTGCGTCATGCGACCAACAGTGAGCTTTTATGTGAGGCGTTTTTGCATGCGTATACTGGTCAGCCGCTGCCAACAGATGAAGACCTACGTAAAGACCGTCCGGATGATATTCCAGCTGAAGTGAAAGCGTTAATGACGGAAATGGGCATCGAATTCGAGGCTTACGACGACTAATTGTTGCCGATAATCTGTTTTGACGCCCAATTGTGCAGATAAATATAAAAAAGCCCTGAAACGATTCAGGGCTTTTTTGATGCTATGCGTTAGCAAGTTGCATTCGCGAATAATTGAACCATTAGGCTTAATATTAATTCGCCATGTAGTTTTCTGGCATCTCAATACGTGCAACACCAGAATCAATAGCCGCCTGAGCGACTGCTTTGGCAACGCGTGGCAGCAAACGAGGATCCATCGGTTTCGGGATGATGTATTCTTTGCCGAAGGCGAGTGAGTCTACGCCCGCAGCCTTCAATACTTCTGCTGGTACTGGCTCTTTCGCTAACTCACGAATTGCCGCAACCGCCGCCAACTTCATTTCATCGTTAATCACTTTCGCGCGCACGTCTAATGCACCACGGAAAATAAATGGGAAACAAAGCACGTTGTTGACTTGGTTTGGATAGTCGCTGCGGCCTGTACCCATGATTAAATCATCACGCACAGCATGAGCTAGCGCTGGTTTGATTTCTGGATCTGGGTTTGAACAAGCAAACACTACAGGCTTGTCTGCCATTAGTTTCAATTCGTCGGCTGTTAGCAGGTTAGGACCTGAAACGCCTAAGAACAGATCAGCGCCTTTAATCACATCTTCAAGCGTGCGTTTGTCTGTATTGTTCGCAAATAACTGTTTGTATTCATTGATGTCATCGCGACGAGTGTGGATCACACCTTTGCGGTCAAGCATGTAGATTTTCTCACGCATTGCACCGCATTTAATCAGTAGCTCCATACACGCGACAGCAGCAGCGCCAGCACCTAAACATACGATAGTACATTCACTGAGCTCTTTGCCTTGCAGTTCAATTGCGTTAAGCATGCCTGCAGCGGTCACAATCGCAGTACCGTGTTGATCATCGTGGAAAACAGGCACATCGCAACGTTCAATCAGACGACGTTCAATTTCAAAACAATCGGGTGCCTTAATATCTTCTAGGTTGATGCCGCCAAAGGTATCGGCGATGTTGGCTACAGTGTCAACAAACTCATCGATAGTGCGGTGTTTTACTTGGATGTCGATAGAATCTAGGTTTGCAAAACGCTTAAACAGTAAAGCTTTACCTTCCATAACCGGCTTTGAAGCCATAGGTCCAAGGTTACCTAAACCAAGAATGGCGGTACCGTTAGAAATAACCGCAACAGTATTGCCTTTAGCCGTATATTTATAAACATTATCAACGTTCTGTGCGATTTCGCGAACAGGTTCTGCAACACCAGGGCTGTATGCCAGTGCTAAGTCTTTTGCGGAATCTGCGGGTTTTGTGATGGCGATGGCAATTTTGCCAGGAGTCGGTAGAGCGTGGTAGTCGAGAGCTTGTTGACGAAAAGCTTCTTCCTCGTTGAGTTCATGGCGATCATTATTGGACATTGGGGTGGAGCCTTATTGTTTTTGTTAAGGCCACTCATTCTAGAGTATGTCAATGGATCTTCATAGTTGTGATAAGTGAGAAATATAGCTCCTAAGACCAGATTATTGAGTTCGACATGTGTCTGGTTTGAGAAAGCAAAAACTAAAAAGGACGCCGTAGCGTCCTTTTCGAATCTTCGCGTAAAGTAAAATTACTTCTTGCTTGATAGAGTGCCGAAACGCTTGTTGAAGCGATCGATACGACCACCAGTATCAACGTTACGTTGCTTACCAGTGTAGAATGGGTGGCACTTGTCACATACGTCTAGGTGAAGAGAATCTTTAGCTAGAGTAGAGTTGAAAACGAAAGAGTTGCCACAAGAGCAAGTTGCGTTAATTTCTTTGTATTCTGGGTGGATACCAGTTTTCATGGGATAACCTCAAATTAGGCCGTGTCGCTATCCGAATCTATGCCGGACACCACACGTAAATTAATAGATAATTGCTGACACTTGAAGAGCGTTCTTACAAGCGTCTCATCAAGGCGCGATATATTAATGAATCCTGAGTGACTGATCAACTGCTTTCGCTGTTATTTTCGCCACTTTAGTTGCTCGAATTTAATGGCATCATCCAGTAGACTGTATTTTCTCTGATTTTTGCCCTCTAAAGTAATTATGCGCCCAACGATAGCTCGTGTTGCACTACCTGTACCGCTAGACAAACAGTTTGACTACCTCATTCCAAGTCATCTGTTTCCAATTATTGGCGGGCGGGTATCTGTGCCTTTCGGTCGTCAGACGCTGGTAGGGGTTGTGACTGAATTTGCTCAGGAGTCACAGTTTTCAGTAGAACAGCTAAAATCGATCAAAGAAGTTTTAGATTCTCAACCACTTTGGTCAGACAAACTCTATTCACTTTTGAAGTGGTGTAGTCAGTTCTATCAATTCCCCTTGGGCGATACTCTTACTAATGCAATGCCAAGTGCGTTGCGAAAAGGGAAGCCTGCAGATTTTGCCAGTTGTAAAGAGTGGCAGATAACCTCAAGTGGCCGAGACAAGATGATGCAAGGCTTTGGTCGAGCCTTCAAACAGGCTCAGGTGATTAACCTTCTAGCGTCTGGTCCTGTGTCTCACTCTTCACTGTTGGAAGAAGAGGTCAGTGCAGCCACGCTAAAAACATTGCAAGAAAAAGGTTGGATAGAGGTTAGTGAGAAAAAGCCACAATTCAAAGCATGGCCTAATCAGATTGAAGCGGATGTTGAAAAACCTAAATTAAATCAAGAACAAGCTATCGCGATTGCATCGGTCAACAGCAACAAAGGTTTCGGTTGTTATCTTTTGGAAGGGGTTACTGGCTCTGGTAAAACAGAGGTTTACCTCAATCTGATCAAGCCCGCACTGGCACAAGGGAAGCAGGCTCTAGTACTTGTGCCGGAGATCGGTTTAACGCCACAAACTATCAATCGTTTTAGAAAACGTTTTAATGTGCCTGTGGAAGTTATTCATTCTGGCCTCAATGATACTGAACGCTTGAATGCGTGGTTGTCGGCGCGGGATAAGGTCGCAGGCATTGTGATTGGTACACGCTCAGCGCTGTTAACGCCGTTTGCTTCACTTGGCATTATCATTGTCGATGAAGAGCATGACAGTTCGTATAAGCAACAGGATAGTCTCCGTTACCACGCTCGCGATGTCGCAGTGATGCGAGCCAACCAAGAACAAATTCCGATAGTATTAGGCTCTGCAACGCCAGCGTTAGAAACGTTACACAATGCGTTAACGGGTAAATATCATCATTTGCAATTGACTGAACGTGCGGGTGTGGCTGTACCTACTCGTAACCGTGTGCTGGATGTAAAAGGTTTATATCTTGAAAGTGGTTTATCTGCCCCTTTGATTGCTGATATGCGCCGTCATTTGTCATCGGGTAACCAAGTTCTGCTTTTTCTCAATCGTCGCGGTTTCTCCCCAGCTTTGATGTGTCACGAATGCGGCTGGATTGCAGATTGTCAGCGTTGTGACGCTTATTACACCTTCCATCAGTACAGCAATGAAATGCGTTGTCACCATTGCGGTTCACAGCGACCTGTTGTGCATCAGTGTCAGAGTTGTGGTTCAACCCAGTTAGTAACCGTCGGGGTCGGTACTGAGCAGTTAGAGAAGCAACTGGCTGAGCTATTTCCTGATTACAAAACCATTCGCATTGACCGAGATAGTACTCGTCGCAAGGGCAGTTTAGAGTCGGCATTACAGTCGATACGTAAAGGTGAGTATAAAATTTTAATCGGCACTCAAATGCTGGCGAAAGGTCATCACTTTCCGGATGTTACTTTGGTTGCGTTGCTGGATGTGGACGGTTCTCTTTACAGCAGTGATTTTCGAGCGTCTGAGAGACTCGCTCAGTTATTTATTCAGGTGGCAGGGCGTGCGGGACGAGCAAGCAAACCCGGTGAAGTTATATTGCAAACGCACCATCCTGAACACAGTCTTTTGCAAGATCTTCTGCAACGTGACTATCACCATTTCGCTTTGACTGCTTTGGCTGAACGTAAATTGGCAATGCTACCGCCATACACGTATTTAACCTTGTTCCGAGCAGAAGCCAATCAATCGCAAATGGTGGAAGATTTCTTGCGTCAGGTGCGACAGACGTTGGAGGCTCATCCATTGTTTGATCAACATTGTATGGTGTTAGGGCCAACACCTGCGCCTTTGGCCAAACGTGCTGGAAAATACCGCTGGCAACTTCTTTTGCAAACGGAAGTTCGATCAGTCATGCAAAAATTGTTAATGAGCGCTAAACCTGCGATTTCAATGTTACCGTTGGCGAGTAAAGTTCGCTGGACTCTGGACATTGAACCACAAGATTTAAGTTAATTTTTCTGGTTTAATGTGGCTTAAATTTGAACGCTGAATATGCTGTACTATATAAAGATTCCCTAATGTGATGAAAATCACGGTTGTAGTGCAATTTTTGTTAATTTGACCGTAACTTTCTACTTAGAAATGAATAGACTAACGGTACAATTTTCTCAGTGAATCGTTTTCGTTTTGTGAAATGTATTTTTCTCACTAGAAGGCTAGGTGTGTATCCCATAACTGATACGCCATTAACATAATTACAAAGGTGTTTAAGTGCAGTTTGCTTAAACACAACAAAGGAATAGAAAAGAGGGCTATTTAACATGGCGACAATGAAGGATGTTGCCCAGCTTGCTGGCGTATCGACCGCGACGGTGTCGCGAGCTCTGATGAATCCTGAGAAAGTATCGTCTTCGACTCGCAAACGCGTAGAAGAAGCGGTTTTAGAAGCTGGCTATTCACCGAATTCTTTAGCGAGAAATCTGCGTCGAAATGAGTCGAAAACAATCGTAGCGATTGTCCCCGATATTTGTGATCCTTATTTCACAGAAATTATTCGTGGTATTGAAGATGCGGCAATGGAGCATGGATATCTCGTTTTACTTGGCGACAGTGGTCAGCAAAAGAAACGAGAAAGTTCATTTGTTAATTTAGTTTTCACCAAACAAGCGGACGGTATGCTGTTACTAGGTACAGATTTACCGTTTGATGTGAGTAAGCCTGAGCAGAAAAATCTGCCACCAATGGTGATGGCTTGTGAATTTGCTCCGGAACTGGAGTTGCCAACGGTTCACATCGATAACCTAACCTCTGCATTCGAAGCCGTAAATTATCTGACTCAGCTTGGGCATAAGCGAATTGCTCAAATCTCTGGTCCAGAAAGTGCCACACTTTGCCAGTTCCGCCATCAAGGTTACCAACAAGCTCTGCGTAGAGCCGGTATCACGATGAATCCGAATTATACAACTTATGGTGATTTCACTTTTGAGTCGGGAGTAAAGGCTGTACGTCAGTTACTTTCGTTACCGGACGCTCCAACGGCTATCTTCTGTCACAATGACACTATGGCGATAGGTGCTATTCAGGAAGCAAAGCGTTTAGGTTTACGTATTCCACGTGATCTTTCTGTTGTTGGGTTTGATGATATCCAGTTCTCACAATATTGCGATCCACCATTGACAACAATTTCACAGCCTCGTTATGAGATTGGTCGTCAGGCTATGCTAATGATGTTGGAGTTGTTGCGTGGTCATGACGTGCAAGCAGGCTCTCGTTTATTGGAAACGCATTTGATTGTGCGTGAGAGTGCTGCACCGCCTCGTTCTCACTGAAATTGACAAGTTGACGGCAGTTCGAAAGACAGTGCTGCCGTGAATACTCTGTTATCTCACTTTAAACTGCTTTAACATGTGGGCAGATTTTATAACTATTGAACATTTCCAGTGGCTAATAAAGATTATGTAAGACGCGGTCGTAGTCAGAAAAAGCCGGCCCCAAAGAAAACAACCTCTCGTCGTAAACCTTGGCGTAGTGGGTTTATTGCAATTGTGTTAGTTGGACTTCTCGGTTACGGATTATATACGTTAAGTAATGACCCTGAGCCACCGAAACCTGTCGCGGTTAAGCCAGAACCAAAACCGGCGAAGCCAAAGAAAACAGAGACCATTCCACCACCTCCAAGTGAGAAGTGGGATTATGTGGATACTCTGCCAAAACGCGAAATTGAAGTGATACCGAAAGAGCAAGAAGTCTCAGATATTCCATATATTATGCAATGCGGAGCATATAAGAGTATGCAGCAGGCAGAATCAAGGAAATTGGATATCGCGTTCCAGGGCATCAACAGTAAAATTCGTAAGAAAGAAGACAGCAGTTGGTTCCGAGTCGTATTAGGTCCTTATAAATTTAAGCGTGATGCTGAACGCGATAAACACAAGTTGCAGCGCGCGAAAATCGAGCCTTGCGCAATCTGGAAAGAGCAGCAATAAACTCTTTCACTGAAATTTGACTTGTAAAAATTTAGAAGACGCCCAGTCAGTTAGCGACAAAAGTTAACAATGATCTGGGCGTTTTGCTTTCTCTCTCCCTTGATTTTTTTTCTTCTTATCCTCATATAACTTGCATCTCCATCGTGAAAATAATTAAGAGGCCCTCTCGTGACTACCATCGTATCTGTACGTCGTAACAATAAAGTTGTCATCGCAGGTGACGGGCAAGTATCGCTCGGCAATACAGTAATGAAAGGCAACGCGAAGAAAGTTCGTCGTTTGTACAACAACAAAGTATTAGCGGGTTTTGCAGGCGGTACAGCGGATGCATTTACATTATTTGAACGCTTTGAAAGTAAACTGCAAATGCATCAAGGTCATTTAACCAAAGCAGCAGTTGAGTTGGCAAAAGACTGGCGTAGCGATCGTGCATTACGCCGTTTAGAAGCTATTTTGGCTGTCGCCGATGAAACGGCATCTTTGATCATTACAGGTAACGGTGATGTGGTTCAGCCTGAGCATGATTTGATTGCGATTGGCTCCGGTGGCAATTTTGCACAAGCCGCCGCGATTGCATTGATTGAAAATACGGATTTGGACGCACGTTCAATAGCGGAAAAAGCGTTAAATATTGCTGGGGATATTTGTGTCTTCACCAACCATCACCACACCATCGAAGAGCTGGAAATTCCACAAGAGCTCATCGCTAAAGACCAAGCATAAAACAGTGTGATTAGAATTAAAGGAATTCATTATGTCTGAAATGACTCCTCGTGAAATTGTTCATGAACTTAACCGCCACATCATCGGTCAAGATAAAGCTAAGCGCGCTGTAGCGATCGCTCTTCGTAATCGCTGGCGTCGTATGCAGCTTGAAGAAAGCTTGCGCGTAGAAGTAACACCAAAAAATATTTTAATGATTGGCCCTACTGGTGTAGGTAAAACAGAGATCGCTCGTCGTTTGGCTAAACTGGCGAATGCTCCATTCATTAAAGTAGAAGCCACTAAATTTACCGAAGTGGGTTATGTTGGTAAAGAAGTTGAAACTATCATCCGTGACCTGACGGATGTTGCGGTAAAACTGACTCATCAGCAAGCGACTGAAAAAGTAAAATTCCGTGCTGAAGAGTTGGCTGAAGAACGTATTCTTGATGCTCTTCTTCCTCCGGCTCGTGATGCTTGGGGCAAAGCAGAGCAAAGTGAAGATAGTTCAAATACTCGTCAAGTCTTCCGTAAGAAATTACGCGAAGGTAAGTTAGACGACAAAGAGATTGAGTTAGACGTTGCTGTACCGCAAATGGGCGTGGAAATTATGGCGCCTCCGGGTATGGAAGAGATGACTAACCAACTACAGGGTATGTTCCAGAACTTAGCGGGTGACACTAAGAAGAAACGTAAACTGAAAATTAAAGATGCTTTTAAAGCCTTAACGGAAGAAGAGGCGTCGAAGCTTGTTAACCAAGACGAGTTGAAAGAGCAAGCGATCTACAGTGTTGAAAATAACGGTATCGTGTTTATCGATGAAATCGATAAGATCTGTAAACGCGGTGAAGTGTCAGGTCCAGATGTTTCTCGTGAAGGTGTTCAGCGTGACTTACTGCCTCTCATCGAAGGTAGTACGGTTTCAACCAAACACGGCATGGTTCGTACTGACCACATCCTGTTCATTGCTTCAGGTGCATTCCAAGTGGCGAAACCATCGGATTTGATTCCTGAACTGCAAGGTCGTCTACCGATTCGTGTGGAACTTGAAGCACTTTCTAGTAATGACTTCAAACGTATTTTGACAGAACCAAAAGCGTCGTTGACTGAACAATACATTGCTCTGATGAAAACTGAAGACGTAAATGTTGAGTTTACAGAAGACGGTATTACGCAAATCGCTGAAGCTGCGTGGCAGGTGAATGAAACCACTGAGAACATTGGTGCTCGTCGTTTGCATACGGTGATGGAGCGTCTGATGGACGAAATTTCATTCGATGCAACGGATAAGTCGGGTTCATCGCTCACCATTGATTCCACATACGTCAAGGGTAAGCTCGGTGAGTTAGTCGCCGACGAAGATTTAAGTCGCTTCATTCTGTAAATCTAAAAAGCCCGCTGAAATCGAAGCGGGCTTTTTTACAATTAGGCGTGTCTCGTTATGAACCAAGGAGACTGAGCCCGCTGACACCGTACGCGCTTTGGGTATATACTGGCAACATTGTTTGAACTACTTAGCATAATCATGAACAACTCTCTGCAAATATGGTTTGATGCTGCGCGACCGAAAACACTCCCTCTCGCCTTAGTATCGATTTTTACTGGAAGTGCTTTAGCTTTTTCTTCTGGACACTTCTCTTTGCCGATCGCTCTTCTTGCGCTGCTGACCGCGACTCTATTGCAGATTTTATCGAACTTAGCCAACGATTATGGTGATGCTATAAAAGGGACTGATAACGAAAAACGTATCGGCCCTATGCGCGCAATACAGTCTGGCGCTGTGAGTTTGAGTGACATGAAGAAAGCCATTGCTATCAACGTATTGATGACGGTTGTGGCTGGGTTAATGCTGGTTTTTTATGCTCTGGATAGCCTGCAAAGCATTCTTGCGTTTATTGGTTTAGGTGTGCTGGCTATGTTGGCGGCGATTGCTTATACCGTAGGCAACAAACCTTATGGTTATTTGGGACTAGGCGATTTATCCGTCTTCCTATTCTTTGGTTTACTAGGGGTTTCAGGGACATATTTTCTTCACACAGGCAATATAGACTGGAGCCTGTGCTTACCGTCATTGGGTTGTGGTTTGATGGCAGTTGCCGTACTTAACGTTAACAACATGCGAGACATCGAAAATGATGCTGAGTGTGGCAAACGCACGGTTCCTGTTCGTTTAGGGCAGATGAGAGCGAAGAAATATCACTTCCTGCTGTTGTCTGGTGTCGTGATCGCTTTCGGCGCTTATCTCATTATGCAAGGCAAGCCGCTGTGGATTAGCCTGCCTTTCCTACTCAGCCTGATATTTGTAGCGAAACATGGTCGAGATGTGTGGCAAACTGAAAAGCCTGCGCAGATTGCACCTATGCTACCTGTAATTGTTAAGTGTTCTTTGATTACTAACTTATTGTTTGTTGGTGTGGTTATTGCTCAAACTCTGACAAGTTAATTTGCGCTGTATCATTGCATTGGCTTCATCACCGGATATACTCGTTGGAAGACTTTTCGTAAAGAGAGCAAGGCTATGGAATACAACACCTCTGCACTATGTGATATCTACATCGATCAAGTTGATGTGGTAGAACCTATGTTTAGTAACTTTGGTGGTCGCGCATCGTTTGCAGGCCAAATCACAACAGTGAAGTGTTTTGAAGACAATGGGCTGATTCGTGAAACACTAGAGCAAGATGGTGTAGGACGCGTGCTGTTAATTGACGGTGGCGGTTCACTGCGTCGTGCTTTGATTGATGCTGAGCTAGCTGCGCTTGCGGAAGAAAATGAGTGGGAAGGTATTGTTGTTTACGGTTGTGTACGAGAAGTGGACGAACTGGAAGACATGAGTATCGGTATTCAAGCGATGGCTGCAATTCCAGTTGGCGCAAACAGCCAAGGTGTTGGTGAGGTGGATGTGCCGGTGAACTTCGGCGGTGTCACTTTCCTGCCTGAAGACTACCTGTATGCCGACAATACTGGCGTAATCCTGTCTCAAGAGCCACTAAACGTCGATCTTGAAACTGAAGAAGACGTGATTGAAGAAGATGATATTTTGTAATCTTCAACGATAAAAAGATCAGAGCCGATGTCCATGCGCATCGGCTTTGTTGTTTTACTGTTGAGCCAAACGGCGATAAAAGGTTTTAAGACGCTGAATTTTCACTTGGCAAAGCTTCGACACAATGCGTTTTTCTTAGCCATAGTGCGTAGAGATAGCCCAGTAATCCACCCGCTATGTTCCCTGCCGCAATCCCGATAAATAGCCCTTCAATGCCATAAATCTCAGAACCTATCCAAGCCACTGGAAGTGTGAAGACAAACAGACGCATGAAACTCCACTGAAATGCTTTAATGGGTAGGTGGAGAGCATTGAGGGCAGAGATGAGCATCATGACCACCCCTTGAAAGCCATAACTGAAAGGCACAACGAGCAGATAGTGCCAAAGTAAATCCTGAACCGCCGCTTCTTGCGAAAACAGTTTTGAAAGCGGAATACTTAGCGGCACCATCATGACGAATATCATCAACTGGAAAAGCAGAGAAAACCGCAGACTGATGAATAGCCCTGCAAAACTTCGAGTGGGGTTATTCGCACCCAGATTCTGCGCCATAAAAGGCGTCAGAGAGGAAGTCAGAGACATCAACACCAGAATCAGAATCGATTCAATGCGTTGTGCTGCACCGTAAGCCGCCACAGCCGCTGTGCCATGGCTAGAAAGCATCATCATGAGTAATGCCCCAGAGATTGGATTCATCGCTGTTGAGAGCGCAGCAGGCGTCCCTATCTTTAAGATTTGATTCCAATCCTTGTGCAAACTTGGGAAGTGCGGAACGGCGAGTAATTTCACTCGCTTAATCAGTACGTAGAAAGAGCAAATCAGAGCGCCCAGCCAAGAAAACGCACTTGAAATGGCTGCACCTTGGATTCCTAACTCAGGAAACGGTCCATAGCCAAAAATAAGCATAGGGTCTAATACGCCATTGATGATGCCCGCCAACATCATGATCTTCGCTGGTGTTTTGGTATCACCTGTTGCTCGAATAACGCTGTTGCCTGTCATTGGAACAACCAAGAGAGGAATCGTGAGATACCATACCTGCATGTATTGTTCGATAAGTGGGATAAGCTCTTGCTTTGCCCCGAGCAATAAGAACAGAGGTTCTATGGTGATAAAACCAATGAAAGAGGCGATGATAACCAAAACAACGGCAAGCAGAATACCGTGACTGGAGAAGCGGGCGGCATTGTTTTCAGAGCCTTGGCCGAGTAATCGTCCGATATTGGTTGATAAACCGATGCCGATGCCCATCGTAATACAGTTGACGACAAAGGTGACCGGGAAGGTATAGCTGATTGCAGCGAGCGCTTCTGTACCTAATAACGAGATAAAAAAAGTATCGACTAGGTTGAACATCAAAATCGCAACTAAGCCGAATATCATCGGTACCGTCATTTGACGCAATACAGTGGGAATGGGCGCAGAAAGCAGGCCGTGTTTATCGTGCATAGAGACAACAGGTTGGCGATAAAGTAGCTAGAATACTCTATCTTTGCGTTATGGACTACCCAGTCTGGTTGCGTGTTTCGAGGGTATGAAAAAGGCCAGCAATGCTGGCCTTAGATATTTTTGGAAGCTTTAATTAAGCTTTTGCTGCCGCTGCTGCTTTAGCAATTGCTACGAAGCTCTTAGCATCTAGAGATGCACCACCAACTAGAGCACCGTCGATGTCAGGTTGAGAGAAGTAAGCTTCAGCGTTTTCTGGCTTAACAGAACCGCCGTACTGGATGATTACTTGTTCAGCTACTGCTGCATCTTTCGCTGCGATTAGAGCGCGGATAGAAGCGTGGATGCGTTGTGCATCTTCCGCAGTTGCTGCTTTACCAGTACCGATAGCCCAGATTGGTTCGTAAGCGATGATTGCACCGTTTAGCGCTTCAACACCGTATGCATCGATAACAGCATTGATTTGACGAGCACATACAGCTTCAGTTTCGCCAGCTTCGTTTTGAGCTTCAGACTCACCGATACAGAAAACAGGTTTTAGGCCGTTCTCTTTTAGGAAAGCGAATTTCTTAGCAACAAACTCGTCAGATTCGTTGTGGTATTCACGACGCTCTGAGTGACCGATGATGATGTGTGTAGCACCGAAATCTTTCAGCATCGCTGGAGACATATCACCAGTGAAAGCACCGCTGTTGTTAAGGTCAGTGTTTTGTGCACCTAGGATGATTTTGTTGCCACCTTCAGCGATTAGACGCTCAGCTAGATCGATGTAAAGCGCTGGTGGAGCGATAGCTACGTCAACACCCGTTACACCTTCAAGTTCAGCATTAAGGCCATTTAGCAGCTCAGTTACCATTGCTTTGCTGCCATTTAGTTTCCAGTTACCCATTACGACAGGACGACGCATAGAAAGATCTCCAATATCTAAAAAATGAAAGTCTATAAAAATATAAACGAAATGTGATTGCGACAGAATATAGCAGATAAAATTTAGCAAATCATGACTAGGGTCATGACTTTCTTGGATCTTGATAACTGCTTAGACCTCATTCATCGTGATCCCTCTGACATAATCAACGGTCTATACTCGGTTTTTACCCGTTACCTTGTTATTACTAAGTGTCAATTATAGTGGAAGATAAACAAAGGAAGTGACTATGCCCAATTTAGTGCTGGAGTACTCCAACTCTGCTGAGGAGCGAATAAATGTTCAGGGATTGCTTGAAGATTTACATCAAGTAGCATTAAACAGCGGACTTTTTGAGACAAGCTCAGTAAAATCTCGCACTTTACGATGTCACCATTGGTTAGTGGGTGATGTTGCGGATAGCGAAGATTTTATCCATGTTCAGTTTGAGTTGCTTGAGGGCAGAACCCCTGCGCAAAAACGAGAATTATCACAACAACTCATGGATGTGCTGGTATCTCAAGCGAGTCATATCTACAGTTTGACGGTAGATATGCGTGATATGGATAAAGACTACTTTATGAAAGTCATTAACGGGTAACACTGATGCCAATAACCACTTTACTCTTTTCCTTCCAAGGCCGAATAGGACGCCAAACTTATTGGATTTGGAACTGTTGCTACTATGCCATGATTCTTGGCTTTGTTGTCGGTGTGAATCGGCTTTTTCCGGGATTGGCTTCGCTGATTTTACCGGTTTTTCTACTGCTGATATTGATTCCTGATTTGGCTATCACGGCGAAGCGTTGGCATGACAGAGACAAAAATAGTTGGTGGTTGCTGCTAAATATTCCTTTGGTTATTGGCCGTATGAGTGTGCCTGTTGGCGCTAACGCACTGACCGCCAATGAACCTATGTTGTTCGAAACTATTATTTCTGTCGCTGCATTGATGTGTGGCAGTTGGATTCTGATTGAGTGTGGTTTTATGAAAGGCACTCATGGTGATAACCGGTTTGGTAAAGAGCCAGTTTAATTACAGATGTTATAAAACATAAAAGGGAGCGTATGCTCCCTTTTATGTTCTTAGCTATGTTCTTAGCGTTTGTTTTTTAGCGCCATTCTTCATCACTATTGCGTCTGAAAGGAATAACAACGGCTTGTTGTTGAGAAACTTCGCCTTCTAAAGCGTCACGGAATTTCACCATTTGAATGGACATTTCCCGCATCAGAATGACGTTAATGTGATTAGGGTTTTTACACTGACTAACAACTAAATCAATGTGACTTTGTTGTGCTCGTAATCTCTGTTGCATGTTTTGTGAAGCTGACGAAATCATCTCTTCACACATTTGGCGTTTGAATTGAGAGAAAGCCTCCGGATTTTGCTTTGCCAACGCAACGAGTTCGTCAAATGGAGGAAGTTCTTGTTGATATGGTTGCGACTGAGGTTGGGGCATAAAAGGCTCCTCTTCGATTCCCACCTCATTGAATCGCTGATGAGGACAGGGAGAACAAATTAGTGATGAAATAATCAACACTATAAGCTTAAGCGAGGATTTTTAGCGTGGTGCGGGGAAAATCCCAATTCTCGAATTTAAGACAGATTTGCCGCGTGAGCAGTCACGATGCTTTGGTGATGAGATAAGTACAGCGACGTTGACCTTGGATAATGTGCTCTTGGCGATCGACTTGATAGTCATGTCCTAACAAGTGTTGGAAGACATGGAACTCAGATTGGCACAGGTTCGGGCAGCGAGTTGCCGCTTTGCAAATAGGGCAATGATTTTCAATCAGTATAAAACCTTGCTCTGTTGCTTCTAGTTCTGCCATGTAACCTTCTCGCTCGCGTAAGGCGACTAGAGCGTTCAGTTTTTCTTCGATATCCGTGAGATCAGCCAGTGCTTTTTTATATGTCGATAAGGTTTGTGCTTCTCGCTCTGCTGCCA
Source organism: Vibrio sp. C8 (assembly GCF_054051265.1). Lineage (NCBI taxonomy): Bacteria > Pseudomonadati > Pseudomonadota > Gammaproteobacteria > Vibrionales > Vibrionaceae > Vibrio > Vibrio sp. C8. The sequence continues at coordinate 161,183 of NZ_JBPAOE010000033.1, read as the reverse complement.
CTTTGGCTAGCCCTTCTTTGCCAAAGATATGTTCTACAGCATCCATCACCTGAATAGTGAGTTCACTGTGCCTGTCGGCAAATTGATCGTGGCCTTGTTTGGTTAAGGACCAGTGGCGAGTGGGGCGGCCAACTTTGACTTTTACATCATGAAACGACAATACTCCGTCTTCTTCCAAACTTTGCAGATGTTGACGAGCGCCCATTGTGGTAATGGAAAGATCATCTGCTAGTTGTTTGGCCGTAACAGCGCCTTCGCGTTTGATGGTGTGCAAAATCCTATCGACAGTTTTCATTATTTCCCTCTCTAGACACTGCTTATTATGAATTCAGTTCTTAATAAAGCAAATTATTTACTATGCCTTGAATTCTGCTCATTGGGTTGGTATTGGATCTCTGTCCATTTTCACAACCATCTTTTATGGGGGCTTTTTTTGATTGAGCGCTGGCATTCATGTGAATTAGAGTACTTCTCCATTGAATCGTTAATTTCGTCACATTTTTTTCGCGTTTGCCCCTTGGGTTATCATTGAGTATCCCCCACATATCATTCACAAGCTGTTTGGGTCTGGTGACCCATTTATTAATCAGTGTTTATTAACCAAATGGAAATCTAATCAGGAGAGACGACCGATGAATATTCGTCCATTACATGATCGAGTTATCGTTGAACGCCAAGAAGTTGAATCTAAGTCTGCTGGTGGCATTGTTCTTACTGGTTCTGCTGCGGAAAAATCCACACGCGGTAAAGTACTTGCTGTCGGTAAAGGCCGCATTCTAGAAAACGGTACAGTTCTTCCACTGGACGTAAAAGTTGGCGATTCTGTGATTTTTGCTGAAAGCTACGGCACTAAATCAGAAAAAATCGACGGCAAAGAAGTTCTTATCTTGTCTGAAAGCGACATTCTAGCAATCGTTGAGTAATTGCTCTGAGCTCTTATGTTCTGAAAAGAACTAAAAGTTCGCTCTATCATTTATCAATAAACGAATTCTTAAGAGGAAATACAACATGGCTGCTAAAGACGTAAAGTTTGGCAATGACGCACGTGTAAAAATGCTGGAAGGTGTAAACGTTCTAGCTGACGCTGTAAAAGTAACTCTTGGCCCTAAAGGTCGTAACGTAGTTCTAGACAAATCTTTCGGTGCACCAACTATCACTAAAGATGGTGTATCTGTTGCTCGTGAAATTGAATTGGAAGATAAATTCCAAAACATGGGCGCACAAATGGTTAAAGAAGTTGCATCTCAAGCAAACGATGCAGCGGGTGACGGTACAACAACAGCGACTGTACTAGCTCAATCTATCGTAAACGAAGGTCTTAAAGCGGTTGCTGCGGGTATGAACCCGATGGATCTTAAGCGTGGTATCGATAAAGCAGTAATAGCAGCCGTTGAACAACTTAAAGCGTTATCTGTACCATGTGCAGATACTAAAGCGATTGCTCAAGTTGGTACTATTTCAGCGAACTCTGATTCAAGTGTGGGTAACATCATTGCTGAAGCAATGGAAAAAGTAGGCCGCGACGGTGTTATCACTGTTGAAGAAGGTCAAGCTCTTCAAGACGAACTAGACGTTGTTGAAGGCATGCAATTCGACCGTGGTTACCTATCTCCATACTTCATCAACAACCAAGAAGCGGGCAGTGTTGACCTAGACAACCCATTCATCCTATTGGTTGACAAAAAAGTATCTAACATCCGTGAACTGCTTCCTGTTCTTGAGGGTGTAGCAAAAGCTTCTCGTCCACTGCTGATCGTAGCAGAAGACGTTGAAGGTGAAGCACTAGCAACGCTAGTTGTGAACAACATGCGTGGCATCGTAAAAGTAGCTGCGGTTAAAGCGCCTGGTTTCGGTGACCGTCGTAAAGCTATGCTACAAGACATCGCTATCCTAACTGGCGGTACAGTGATTTCTGAAGAAATCGGTCTTGAGCTAGAGAAAGCGACTCTAGAAGATCTAGGTCAAGCTAAGCGTGTGGCTATCACTAAAGAAAACACAACTATCATCGACGGTGCTGGCGAAGAAGATGCGATTAAAGGTCGTGTATCACAAATTCGTCAACAAATCGAAGAAGCAACTTCAGACTACGACAAAGAGAAACTACAAGAACGCGTTGCTAAGCTAGCAGGCGGTGTTGCAGTAATCAAAGTTGGTGCAGCAACTGAAGTTGAAATGAAAGAGAAGAAAGACCGCGTAGAAGACGCTCTACATGCAACTCGCGCAGCGGTTGAAGAAGGTGTTGTAGCTGGTGGTGGTGTTGCACTTATCCGCGCAGCTTCAATGCTAACTGAGCTTACTGGTGACAACGAAGAACAAAACGTGGGTATCCGCGTAGCACTTCGCGCCATGGAAGCGCCAATTCGTCAAATCGTGAAGAACGCAGGTGATGAAGAGTCTGTGGTTGCGAACAACGTTAAAGGCGGCGAAGGCAACTACGGTTACAACGCGGCAACTGGCGTGTACGGCGATATGATCGAAATGGGTATCCTAGACCCAACGAAAGTAACTCGTAGCGCTCTTCAGTTTGCAGCATCAGTTGCTGGTCTAATGATCACAACAGAAGCTATGGTAACTGATAAACCTAAGTCAGACGCTCCAGCTATGCCAGATATGGGCGGCATGGGCGGTATGGGCGGAATGATGTAATTCCCCCTTATGCTGACGAGACCTCATAGTTAGGTCGAGCATAAACCTCTTAAAGGCAGAACGTGTTTTACATGTTCTGCCTTTTTCATTGGATTAAGTTTATTCAACAGTCGCTTCGGTTTTGCAGTTTCAATTAACTCAGACTATCGGATAGCTAGAAATTAGCCGCTAAGTTATGCACTATGAAGATTGGTTTTCCATGGAAGGTTACTAATGCAAATTCAGCAGCTTAAACATCAAACAGAATCGGTATCTTTGGTTATAGATAACTGGCAGTTACAAGCCGGAGAACATTGGGGCATGTTTTCAACTCATAGCCATGCGGCGTCGCTACTGGTGCGAGTATTGAGTGGTGAGTTGCAACCTCAACAAGGTGAGGTCTCTGATCTTCCTGAAAAAATTGCCTGTGTCTCTTTGCATGAACAGCAGCGCTTGCTGGATTTAGAGTTGGAGAAAGATGACACCGATTTTATGGATCGCATTGACTACGGTTCAACGGTTGAAGAGCTGGTGGCAGAAACGGGGTGTACTGGTGATGAACTCGAGTCGCTATTAGCGACAACGGATTTATTAGCCATTAGAACTCGTGGGTTTCGTCAGCTTTCCACAGGTGAAACACGCCGAGTGATGCTCGCTCGTGCGCTTGCGTTAAAACCACAAATGATGATCTTGGATGAGCCATACTCCGGCTTAGACATTGCGCACCGTCGGCACCTCTCCGAGCTCTTACAACAGTGTGCGAACCATATTCAACTGATCATCATTACTTCTAGGGAAGACGAGTTACCATCATTTATCACGCATGTTGCCTTGTTCGACGAGCAAAAGCTTGCCCAAACATTAAGTCGTGAAGAGTGGCTGAACCACCCTGTGATGGCGCAGATGCTGGCGTTATCTGAGCAAAAGAGTGATGCGATGTTCGAGCTTCTGCAAGCTCATCAGTCACAGCATCAGTACCCAAATCCGTTGGTCATTATGAATGACGTCACGGTGGGATATGTGGATGCCAAAATCTTTTCAGGTGTGAATTGGCAGATTGAGCAGGGGCAACATTGGCAAGTGCGAGGCCCTAATGGTTGTGGTAAAAGTACATTGCTCGGACTCATTCTTGGCGATCATCCCCAGTGTTACAGTAATGATGTGACGGTATTGGGCATGAAACGCGGCAGCGGTGAAACTATCTGGGATGTGAAACGTCATATCGGTGTAGTTTCTTCGGCTTTGCATCTTCAATATCGAGTCAATTGTACTGCACTCGAAGTGTTGATTTCCGGATTTTACGACTCAATTGGTCTCTATCAGCAGCCGAGCAAAAAAGAGATTCTGTATGCGCGCGAGTGGTTGCAGCTATTGGAAATGAGTCAGTTTGAAAAAGTAGGTTTTCGAAATCTGGATTACGGACAGCAGCGACTGCTGTTAATTGGCCGAGCCTTAATCAAACAGCCAGCGTTGCTGATTTTGGATGAACCTTATCAAGGGTTGGATTTCCTCAACCGCAAGTTAGTGTTCAGAGCTCTAAATCGGATAGCTTCTGCAAATATCAGCCAATTGCTATATGTGACTCATCATGAAGAAGACTCGCTCGACGCAATCCATCACTTTGTGGATTTTGTTGCCCTACAAGGTGAGGGATACCGAGTCAACATATACTCGAATCAGCCATAACGCCCAGAATAAAAGCGTTGCCTGAGCAACGCTTTTCAATGGTTAGTGGCGACGTCTTAGTTTCTGGTGTACGCCTCGACGCAGACTATGGAAGGTGTTTTCTGCCTTATCAACGCCGTATAGCACACTAAGTGCAAGAAAAGTAATCACGACAGACTGTGTCAAATAGCCCAAACCGATCATTAACCCTAACGCAGCCAATACCCAGATAACTGCCGCAGAGGTAACGCCGTGAATTTTTCCATCCAGCGTCATCATCACTCCTGCGCCTAAAAAGCCGACACCCGTGATGATTTGCCCAAGCACACGAGCTTGGTCAAGAGTATTTGGGGACAAAGACACCGCCATCGCCATAAAAAAGTAAGTGCCGGAAATAATCAGTATTGAGGTGCGGATACCCACTGGTTTTCCTCGGGTTTGACGTTCAATACCGATAAGTAAGCCGTTGATCATACAGCAAAGCAAAGCGGACCATTGGAATGGCCCAAGGTCTAAAATAGAATCCAAAGTTAGCATGGCAGCCTCAATGCATATAGGCGTGAAGAAGCGCAGTATGCAGCGAATCTTACTTACGATCTAACAAAAGCTTTTATGGGCTAGATAATCAATATCTATAGAACTACTCAAGATGCAAATCGAGTGGCGTTTTACTGCTTCTTCCACCAATTTCACGGGTGAGTTTTGGCACCAAATAACCAGATACACGTTCAATGACACCGGCCATGATGGTTTTTGCCGTGTGGTCATCAATAAAGAAGTGAGCCGCGCCCTGCACTTTGTCTAATACATGGATGTAATAAGGCAAGATACCTGCATCAAATAGGCTTTCACTCAGATTTACCTGAGCTTCCACCGAGTCGTTTACGCCTTTTAACATTACTCCCTGATTGAGCAGAGTTACGTTAATCGCACGCAGTCGAGACATTTGCTGCTTTAACTCAAGGTTGATTTCATTCGCATGATTGATGTGAGTGACAAGTACCACTTGTAAGCGGGTCTGTGCCAGTGTGTCTACCAGCTCATCGGTAATACGCGCAGGGATAACTACAGGCAGGCGAGAGTGGATGCGCAGACGCTTGATGTGAGAGATCGCAGTGATCTTGTCGATCAGCCAAGCCAGCTCGTGATCTTTCGCCATCAAAGGGTCTCCGCCAGAGAGAATTACTTCATTCAGTTCAGGATGCTTGGCAATGTAATCCAAGCTCTGCTGCCAAACCGATTTGGTGCCTTTATTGTCTTCGTAAGGAAAATGACGACGGAAACAGTAACGACAGTTAATAGCACAGCCGCCTTTCACGATCATGAGCGCTCGGTTACGATATTTATGCAGTAACCCGGGGATGTCATTATTCTGCTCAGAAAGAGGGTCGTTTGAATAACCTTGGTGTACTTCAAACTCTTCGCTCAATGGCAAAACTTGGCGCAACAATGGATCGTGCGGGTTGCCTTTTTCCATTCTGCTGACGAAACTTTGCGGTACACGCTGAGCAAATAACTTGCGTGCAGCAAACCCGTCTTGCCAAGGTGTAGGATCAATACCCAGCTCGTTGAGCAATTGAGTGGGATCTGAGATAGCATTTGCTAGTTGTTTGATCCAGTTTTGCTCAACAGAATCGACTTTTCGGGTTATGATGTCCGGCATTAATTTTAACTCGAAGAATGTAAGAGGAAATATGGCTACTGTTAGCACGAATGAATTTAAAGGCGGTCTTAAAATTATGCTTGATAATGAGCCTTGTGTCATTCTCGAAAACGAGTATGTAAAACCGGGCAAAGGTCAGGCTTTCAACCGTGTAAAAATCCGTAAACTGCTTTCTGGCAAAGTTCTAGAGAAAACTTTTAAGTCTGGTGACTCTGTAGAAACTGCGGACGTAGTAGATATCGACCTAGATTATCTATATTCAGATGGTGAATTCTACCACTTTATGAACAACACAACGTTCGAACAAATTGCAGCAGACGTTGCAGCAGTTGGCGAAAACGCTAAGTGGTTGGTAGAAAACAATACTTGTACTCTAACACTTTGGAACGGTAACCCAATTTCTGTTACTCCACCAAACTTCGTTGAGTTAGAAGTGACTGAAACAGACCCAGGTCTGAAAGGCGATACTCAAGGCACTGGCGGTAAACCAGCAACGCTAGCAACTGGTGCTGTTGTACGTGTACCTCTATTCATCCAAATCGGTGAAGTAGTGAAAGTGGATACTCGTAGTGGCGAATACGTAAGCCGCGTAAAATAAGTATTGCTTTAGTTTGTACTGAAATTTCTCGTACAACTTATTGAATACAAAAAAAGACCAGCTGAGATAGCTGGTCTTTTTGTATCTGTATAACAGGCTATTGGTTTCAATAAGCCTGCTGTATTTCCATTAGAGCATTAGCATTCCAATAAATACGACTGCAAGCAGTGTGATAAATCCGGCAAATGCATAACAGGCGATTTTTCCGATGATACCTGTGTGGAATTTTAGGTCGTGCATACCGTGGTGAACACGGTGCATCGCATGCCACATTGGTAGAGCTAGAGTACCAATGATGAACAGTGCGCCAATAATACTGGTCGCAAAGCCTGTGACACGTTCATAGCTCAATGCTTCAGCATCAATAATGCCTAGCGGGACCAAGATACCTAATACGAACACAGTGATTGGGGTAATCATGGCAAACCAAGTACCGCCAGCACCAAACAGTCCCCACCATACAGGTTCATCTGAACGTTTTGGATTGGTATTAATCACAATAAGCTCCTTACACCACAATCAGAACAATGAGAGAGATGAAGGCAACTGCGGCCCACTGACTCAATACGATGATTTTCTTATCCAACAATTTGCCTTTGATGCGGATTGGCATCACTTGAGGCATCATGCTGAAGAAGGTTTGCGCATGAAATAGGCTACCTGCTAGCGCAACAATATTGATTGCGATAACGACCGGATGTGCCATAAATGCAAGCCAAGTATTCCAAGCTTCAGGGCCTTTAACCAATGCCCCCAAACCTACAGTCAGGAACAGGGTAAAAAGAATCAGCGGCAGAACCGTTGCTTCACGTACCATGTAAAAACGATAGAAAGGATGATCTTTCCACCAAGTTCGTTTCATCTGACGAACATAAGGTTTACGGTTACTCATCCTTAGCCCTCCACTTTGTTTGTTGAACCGTCTGGTTTCAACATTGCAATCACGAAGTCCATTGACGATTCCACTTTACCTTGGTTTACCGCCGCCGCAGGGTCGACATGTTTAGGACATACTTCAGAGCAGTAACCGACAAAAGTACAACCCCATGCGCCATTCTCTCCATTGATAAGCTTCATACGTTCTGCTTTACCATTGTCACGAGAATCTAGGTTATAACGATGAGCCAATGTCAGTGCCGCAGGACCGATAAACTCAGGGTTAAGACCAAACTGAGGGCACGCTGCATAACACAGACCACAGTTAATACAGCCAGCGAACTGTTTGTATTTTGCCATTTGCTCAGGTGTTTGGTTGTTTGGACCATCTTCAGGTGTACGGTCATTACCGATGATGTAAGGTTTGATCGCTTCTAGACGTTCGATAAACGGAGTCATATCGACAATCAAATCTTTTTCAATCGGGAAGTTCGCTAGCGGCTCGATTTTTAAGCCATTCGGGTAGTCACGAAGGAAGCTCTTACACGCCAGTTTTGGCACACCGTTGACCATAATGCCGCATGAACCACAAATCGCCATACGACAAGACCAGCGGTATGAAAGCTCTTTATCTAAGTTATCTTTCACATAACCGATAGCATCTAGTACTGACATGGTTTCGTCAAAAGGCACTTCAAATTTTTGTAGATAAGGTTCTGTATCTTTCGCCGGGTCATAGCGCAAGATCTCTACTTTTTGAATACGATTTGCCATTATTGTTGATCCTCCGCACTTGCACCTGCTTGTTGCGCCGCTTCTGCTGCTGCGGCTTGTTCTGCAGCTTCACCGTAGAGTCGTGCTTTAGGTTGCGATTTAGTGATGGTGACAGGGCTGTAATCAATCTTCGGCGCATCGCCATTTTGATAGAACGCTAGTGAGTGTTTTAGGTAGTTCTCATCATCACGCTCGGTACAACCGTTATCTAAACGCTGGTGGGCACCGCGAGATTCTTTACGTAGTAGAGCAGAGTGAACCATTGCTTCTGCTACTTCTAGACCGTAGCCAACTTCAATCGCATAAAGTAGGTCAGTGTTGAATACTTTACCTTTATCTTTGATGCTGATTTTCTTGTAGCGCTCTTTAAGCTCGGTAAGTTTGTCGATAGTTTCTTGCATCAAGTCTTCTTGACGGTAGATACCACAACCCGCTTCCATGGAATGACCCATTTCAGTGCGGATATCCGCCCAGTTTTCATCGCCTTCTTGGTTTAGCAGTGCTTGAATACGAGCTTCAACAGCTTTCACTTGTTCATCAATAGCTTTGTCGTTCCAGCCTTTGAATTCTTGTGCGCGTTTCACCGCATGTTCACCGGCAACGCGACCAAATACCACGAATTCTGCCAGTGAGTTAGAACCAAGACGGTTTGCACCGTGAAGACCTACAGATGCACACTCACCCACGGCAAACAGACCGTTGATACGAGTTTCACATTGACCGTTGGTTTCAATACCACCCATGGTGTAGTGAACAGTAGGACGAATTGGAATTGGCTCTTTTGCTGGGTCTACGTTTACATAGGCTTTTGCCAGTTCACAAATAAACGGTAAACGCTCTTGCAGATACTCTTCGCCTAAATGGCGTAGGTCGAGATGCACAACATCACCGAGTGGGTGCTTGATGGTGTTACCTTTTTGCTGTTCGTGCCAGAATGCTTGTGAAACTTTGTCGCGAGGACCCAGTTCCATGTATTTGTTCTTCGGCTGACCCACAGGTGTTTCTGGACCCATGCCGTAATCTTGTAGGTAACGGTAACCGTTCTTATTGACGATAATACCGCCTTCACCACGACAACCTTCGGTCATCAGAATACCAGTACCTGGTAGACCTGTTGGGTGGTATTGAACGAATTCCATGTCACGAAGAGGAACACCGTGGCGATACGCCATTGCCATACCGTCGCCAGTTACAATGCCACCGTTAGTGTTACAGTGATAAACACGACCTGCGCCACCTGTTGCTAATACAACCGATTTCGCTTTGATGAGAACTAATTCACCTTCAGACATATGAATGGCAACAAGTCCTTGAACTTCACCATCAACAACCAATAGGTCGACAACAAAATACTCATCAAATCGTTTGATTTGAGGATACTTAATGGATGTTTGGAAGAGGGTATGTAGCATGTGGAAGCCAGTTTTGTCGGCCGCAAACCAAGTGCGCTCGACTTTCATACCGCCAAAGCGACGAACGTTAACTTCGCCGTTTTCTTTACGGCTCCATGGGCAACCCCATTGCTCCATTTGAATCATTTCGCGAGTGGAATTTTTCACAAAATATTCCACAACATCCTGTTCACATAGCCAGTCACCACCGCCAACGGTGTCGTTGAAGTGGTTGTCTAAACTGTCTTCTTCCTTGATAACTGCTGCGGAACCGCCTTCAGCGGCAACCGTGTGAGAACGCATCGGATAAACTTTAGATATCAGGGCAACTTCTAGGTTTGGGTTCGCTTCAGCTGCTGCAATTGCAGTACGAAGACCCGCACCACCTGCGCCGATGACTGCGATATCTGTGGTAATTGTCTGCACAGTTATCCTCCAGTGTATTGTATGTTGATGATGAGCTATGGTGCTCATTCCTCGTTATATTGGGGGGCGTGTTCGGTGAACGCTATGGTTTGTAGTGTCTCCGAATCAAACCGAGTCCACTTATAAAGTGGTAGACCCAGTTTAGGAGAGGTCAGGGACGAAAAAATTGATTCTGTTGGGTTTTTGCTTAGGTAGTGCAAGCATAAGCATAAAAATTTTATCTTGTGTGATTAGAGTCACGTTTGGGTTTTGTATTTTGATCCGAAAAGGTAAAATCTATTCAACCCCGATTATGTGAATGACTAAATGAACAAGTCCGATTGGATGCCAACCGCATCAATAGAACAACTTCAACAACGTGCACAACTCTTAGCGTCAATTCGTTACTTCTTTACACAAAGAGATGTTCTGGAAGTTGACACACCAGCGATGAGTCACGCAACGGTGACCGATATCCACTTACATACTTTTCAAACAGAATTTGTTGGCCCTGAGTATGCAAAAGGTAGTCGCCTGCATCTGATGACGAGTCCTGAGTTTCATATGAAGCGGCTACTGGCAGCAGGTAGCCGCTCCATTTATCAAATTAATAAAGCGTTTCGTAATGAAGAGAATGGGCGCTATCACAACCCAGAGTTCACTATGCTGGAGTGGTACCGTGTTGGTTTTGACCATCATGATTTGATGGATGAAATGGACGACTTGCTGCAACTGGTACTCAAAGTGGGCGCCGCAGAGCGTATGACATACCAAAATGCGTTTTTGTCTGTGTTGAAGGTTTGTCCGCTTGAAGGCTCTATGACAGAGTTAAAGAAAGTGGCTGAGCTATTAGGGTTAAGTGATATCGCTGAACCTGAAGAAGACAGAGACACCTTGTTGCAGCTTCTGTTCAGTATTGGTGTTGAACCAAACGTCGGACAACAAGTACCGGTGTTTGTTTACGATTTTCCAGCATCTCAAGCGGCATTAGCGAAAATTAATCTGCAAGATCCTAGAGTTGCTGATCGCTTTGAAGTTTATTTCAAAGGGATTGAACTGGCGAACGGGTTCCATGAGCTAGACAATGCGAATGAACAGTTAGCGCGTTTTAAGCAAGATAACCATAAGCGTTTGCAGATGGGGTTAGAAGAACAACCTATCGATTATCACCTGATAGCTGCTCTTGAAGCGGGTCTGCCAGAATGTGCGGGGGTTGCTCTAGGCATTGATCGTCTGATTATGTTGGCGTTGGGTGAAGACCATATTGATAAAGTGACAGCATTTCCATTCCCACGAGCGTAGTTTGCTTCACATTGCCTTAAATGTGGGGAAAGAAGCTGAAACCATGACACATGCCAAGGATTATACGTGGTAACTACTCGCCTCAGGCGTTTAACCTCGTTATACTCCTTGTCTGATTTTGATCCACCATTTTTTGATATACAACGGTAAGAGCGCAGGATATGCAAGAATACATTCAGTTTTTCCAACAAAATATGATCCTATCACTAGCTTGGGTCGGTATTTTAGTTGCGTTGATTTTACATATTTATAAATCTGCAACAGCTACATATAAAGAGATTACAGCACCACAAGTGACTCAGCTTTTAAACCGTGAGAATGGTGTTGTTGTCGATATTCGCGCGAAAGACGAATTCAAACGTGGTCACATTACTGACTCAGTTCACATTTTACCTACTGATATCAAAGCCAATAACTTAGCGGCGCTTGAAAGTCATAAATCTGACCCAATCATTGTTGTATGTAAGATGGGGCAAACGGCTCGTGAGAGTGCAGATTTACTTACTAAAGCTGGTTTTGAGAACGTCAGTGTTCTTAAAAACGGTATTACAGGCTGGGTTGATGCAAAACTTCCGCTTGTTCGTGGTAAGAAATAACGCCCATCCCCGATTTGAAGTGCTGTTTAAAAAGGCAGCATTTGATTGAAAGAGAAGTGATGTTTTCCACGTATTTTACTGGAGCACATATAATTAGTGTCTCAGCCTCGTGATTCAGAACGCTCTCGGTTAGTCTCAAGGTATCAACCTTGACCGGAATTTATCAGTATTAAGGATTTAAAAATGGCTGAAGCAGCAACACAAGATGCACAACAAAACTTCGCAATTCAACGTATTTTCCTAAAAGATGTTTCTTTCGAAGCGCCAAACTCTCCAGTAATGTTCCAAAAAGAATGGAACCCAGATGTAAAACTGGACCTAGACACTCAAAGCCGTGAACTAGGTGAAGGCGTTTACGAAGTTGTTCTACGTTTAACAACAACCGTTAAGAATGCTGAAGAAACAGCTTTCTTATGTGAAGTTCAACAGGGCGGTATTTTTACTGTTGAGAATATGGACGCAGGTCAGCTAGCTCATTGTCTAGGAGCATTCTGCCCGAACATTCTATTCCCATATGCGCGTGAAACTATCTCTAGCCTAGTGGTTAAAGGTACGTTCCCACAATTGAACTTAGCGCCAGTTAACTTTGATGCATTGTTCATGAACTACCTACAACAGCAAGCTGCTGGTCAAGGTACAGAAAGCGCTGAAGCTTAAGGCGATAGCGGTTTAAATATGTAGCCATTTGTGGCAATGAATGCACAGCGTACTTGATGAGTACGATGTGCATTTTTATTTTGACCCAAACTCAGCCAAATCATTAACTTGTCCTTAAGAAGGATTGGCATATTGAACTTTGGGTATAAAATTAGTGTTAACAAACGATTATTCATCGGGCGGAACAATGACAGACGCACAAGTAAATAATGCTTACGGTAAAACGGTATCCATGACAGTTATTGGAGCCGGCTCTTACGGAACCTCACTGGCAATTTCATTAGCACGTAATGGCGCTAACATTGTTCTTTGGGGACACGAAGAAGAGCACATGGCTAAATTACAGGCTGATCGCGCTAACCAAGCGTTTTTACCGGGTATTGATTTCCCTGACTCTTTGATTGTTGAGTCTGATTTGAAAAAAGCGGTGGAAGCGTGTCGTGATCTGCTGGTGGTTGTTCCGAGCCATGTGTTTGGTATCGTACTGAAAAGTTTGAAACCGTATTTGCGTCCTGATACACGACTTTGTTGGGCGACGAAAGGCTTGGAACCAAAAACAGGCAGACTGCTACAAGATGTTGCTCATGATGTGATTGGTGATAGCCACTCATTAGCTGTGTTATCTGGGCCAACGTTTGCCAAAGAATTGGCAATGGGAATGCCGACAGCAATTTCAGTCGCGTCCCCAGATGCGCAGTTCGTGAAAGATCTGCAAGAGAAAATTCACTGTAGTAAATCGTTCCGAGTCTATGCAAACAGCGACTTCATTGGTATGCAGCTTGGCGGTGCAGTTAAGAACGTTATTGCGATCGGTGCGGGGATGTCTGATGGTATTGGCTTTGGTGCCAATGCGCGCACAGCACTGATTACTCGTGGTCTTGCTGAAATGACTCGCCTAGGTATTGCGTTAGGCGCTGAAGCTGAAACCTTTATGGGTATGGCTGGTTTAGGTGACTTAGTGTTGACTTGCACTGATAACCAGTCACGAAATCGTCGCTTTGGTTTAGCGCTAGGCCAAGGCAAAGATGTCGATACTGCACAGGTGGAAATCGGCCAAGTGGTTGAAGGTTATAGAAATACCCAAGAAGTGTGGGCGCTTGCTCAGCGTATTGGTATTGAAATGCCTATAGTTGAACAAATTTATCAAGTATTGTATCAAGGAAAGGATGCACGCTTAGCCGCTCAAGATTTGCTTGCGCGAGACAAAAAAGCGGAACGTTAACCTTGTATCATAAGTCAGGTTCTCACTCGATATTACAATAAATACAGACCAGACTTTGAATGAACGTCCGGGACACATAAACCAATGAAATTGTGCGAAAAAGAGAAAGTTTGGCAGACCATCGTTAAGGAAGCTCGCGAACAGTCTGAACAGGAGCCAATGCTCGCCAGTTTCTATCATGCAACCATCATTAAGCATGATAGTTTGGCTTCTGCATTGAGCTACATTCTTGCGAATAAATTAAATACTGCTTCAATGCCAGCAATGGCTGTGCGTGAAGTGGTTGAAGAAGCCTTTGCTGCGGATCCTAGCATTACGGAGTCAGCTGCGTGTGATATTTGTGCGACAGTTAACCGTGACCCAGCGGTGTCGATGTACTCAATGCCACTTCTTTACCTCAAGGGTTATCATGCTTTGCAGGGATACCGCGTTGCCAACTGGCTTTGGAAACAAGGCCGTGTAGCGCTGGCTACTTACCTGCAAAACCAGATTTCTGTTGCTTGCCAAGTGGATATTCACCCAGCGGCACGTATTGGTCGAGGCATCATGCTTGACCACGCTACAGGGATTGTTATTGGTGAAACGGCGGTCGTTGAAAACGATGTTTCTATTCTTCAAGATGTGACCCTTGGTGGTACAGGTAAAGAGTGTGGAGACCGCCATCCGAAAATTCGTGAAGGTGTGATGATTGGTGCAGGAGCCAAGATTTTGGGCAACATCGAAGTTGGCGAAGGGGCAAAAATTGGCTCGTGCTCTGTGGTACTGCAAGCTGTTCCTCCGCACACGACAGTGGCTGGTGTTCCAGCACGAATCGTTGGTCGACCTAAGTCTGAAAAACCGTCTTTCGATATGGACCAGCAATTTAATGGTCGAGTACAGACATTTACAGGTGGGGATGGTATATAACCCTCCGCACAAAACAGAAGAACAAAAAAGGGATAGTGCTCGGCATTATCCCTTTTCTTTATCTCGTAAAGCAGAATGAGTATGACGTTGGCTTATTAGCCAATAGCGTCAAGCTCAGCCATAACTTCTTCAGCCCACTCAATCCAAGTTTGACGGAGAAGTAGATTACGACGCAGCGTCAAACGCTCTAAACGTTGCTGTTTATCTAGTACCGCAGGTGTTGCGTAGTAGGCAGCTTCGATTTCCTGATAGTGTGCAACTAGTTTGCGAGACTCTTCAACCAGTTCACCTAGTTGAGATCTAAAAGGTGCAGACGGTTGAACTGAACAAGCAATAAGCTTTGCGCTAAATTCATCTCGTACCGTAGGGTGAGCTGTTGGTTGCTCAAACCAATCGCCCAATGCGCTACGTCCAGAATCTGTAATTGAATAGACTTTTCTATCTGGTTTACCTTCTTGCGGCTCTAAAACACAAGTAACCAAACCTTGTTGGCCCATTTTGTTTAGCTCGCGGTAAACTTGTTGATGACTGGCTTTCCAGAAGTAACCAATACTTGCTGAAAACTCTTTTGTGATGTCGTATCCCGTCGCATCACGTGTGCTTAGGACAGTGAGAATTACGTGTGGTAATGACATGTCTTTTTATCCAAAGTGGTTAAGTAAGTTTTAAAATTGCTTAACTATCGTTTGTGCTTCTGTTGGCACGCTTTTTTAACTTAAATAGTTAAAAACTTAATAGTTAGAAAACTTAAGCAAATTCAGCACAAGTGTGCTGTTCATGTCACCTTTAAAGCCGTTTATCACCTAGAGGTAGTTATGCGTATGCATACCTCGCTACGATATATTTTTATTAGTCTCGGTATCGCAGAGGTGCAGTAGTATATCTAAATAATAAGCATAAAGTAGAATACAAGGGCGTTTTGATTTAAAAAACTGATATTATTCTCAATAAAATCTTCAGACAAAATAAAAGGTCGCCAAGTTGCGACCTTTTAGTGTTTTTGTGAAATATAATGCTACCAATTAGCCTGTATTACGCATACCTGCGGCGATACCGGCAATGGTTACCATCAGTGCTTCTTCCAATTCTGTCGTTGGAGTTTCCGTTTGACGAGTACGGTAGAGCAGTTCTGCCTGTAACATGTTCAAAGGTTCAACATAGATACTACGTAAACGAATGGATTCCTGACCCCAAGGATCGCTTTGCATCAGGTTCTCATTGTTTTCTACATTAAGCACCGCTTTTATGTCTTTTTGTAACTGCTCACGCAGACGCTGACCTAGCGGGCGAAGCTTCTCATCAACCAGACGCTCATCGTAGTAACGAGCCAAATCAACACTACATTTGGTGTACACCATTTCAAGCATACCAAGGCGAGTTGAGAAGAATGGCCATTCGCGACACATCTCTTCAAGCAGAGCTTGGTGACCTTTATCAATCGAGTATTGAATTGCCTCACCAGCCCCCAACCATGCAGGAAGCATCAAACGGTTTTGGCTCCAAGAGAAAATCCAAGGAATCGCACGTAAGCTTTCAACGCCACCATTCGGGTTACGTTTGGCAGGGCGAGAACCCAGAGGCAATTTGCCTAGCTCAAGCTCAGGTGTCGCTTGACGGAAGTAAGGAACAAAATCAGGTTCCCCGCGAACCACGTGGCGATATGCTTCACAAGAAACTTCTGAAAGTGCATCCATCAAGTCACGCCAATCTTGTTTTGGCTCTGGTGGTGGCAATAGGTTTGCTTCAAGGATTGCACTTGCGTACATGCTGAAGCTGTTCACGGCAATTTCTGGCAGACCAAGTTTAAAGCGAATCATCTCACCTTGCTCGGTTACACGCAGACCACCTTTAAGGCTCTTTGGTGGCTGAGAAAGCAGTGCCGCGTGTGCAGGTGCACCACCACGACCGATTGTACCGCCTCGGCCATGGAACAGAGTCAGCTCGATACCTTCTTGGTCACACACTTTCACCAGTGAATCCATTGCACGGTATTGTGCCCAGCCGGCAGACATTACGCCTGCATCTTTCGCTGAATCTGAATAACCGATCATCACCATTTGGTGATTTTGGATGAAGCCACGGTAAAGGTCGATGCTCATTAATTGCTTGATCACGTCTTCAGCGTTGTTCAAGTCATCCAAAGTTTCGAACAGCGGACACACGTCCATACGGTAAGGACAGCCTGCTTCTTGAAGCAATAGGTGCACGGCAAGCACATCTGAAGCAGTGCGAGCCATAGAGATCACGTATGCACCAAACGCTGCGCGTGGTTGTGCAGCAATGATTTTACAAGTATCAAGAACTTCTTGAACTTGCTCAGAAGGCTGCCAATCACGAGGAAGAAGAGGGCGCTTAGAGCTCAATTCATTGGTTAAGAATGAAATCTTGTCTTGTTCGCTCCAGTGATTGTAATCACCGATACCCAGGTAACGGGTCAGCTCAGACAGAACATCCGCGTGACGAGTACTTTCCTGACGGATATCAAGACGCACTAAGTGAACGCCAAACGCTTTGATACGGCGTAAAGTGTCTAGCAGTGAACCGTCAGCGATGACACCCATACCGCACTCATGCAGTGACTTATAACACGCGTAAAGCGGGTCCCAAAGCTGGCTGATGTCCTGAAGTGGAGCTTTCTTAGGAAGCTTCTCACCGTGCACTTTTGCATCCAGAACCTCGAGCGTTTCTTGGAGCAGTGAGCGTAAGCCTTTTAGAATGGCACGATACGGTTCATGCTCATTTTCACCCGCCAGCTGGCGTAGCTCATCACTGCATTTGGTCATCGATAGTTCGCTAACCAGCTCATTGATGTCGCCTAGGTAAAGGTCAGCTGCTTTCCAACGAGAAAGTAGCAACACTTCGCGAGTAATGGTGTGAGTCACAAATGGGTTACCGTCTCGGTCACCACCCATCCAAGATGAGAAATGAACTGGACGAGCGTCTAGAGGTAGGCCTTCACCTAAGTACTCTTTTGCACGTTCATTGAGATCGCGTAGGAACTCAGGCACAGCTTGCCATAGAGAGTTTTCTACAACAGCGAAGCCCCATTTTGCTTCGTCTAACGGTGTTGGACGTTGTTGACGAATAACATCTGAATGCCAGCTTTGAGCAATTAATTGTTCTAGACGGCGTTCAGTTTTATGACGTTCTTTAGAAGATAGTTCAGTTAACTCGAGTCGAGACAGACACTCATTTATTTTTACCAACTTGTTGATCATCGTGCGACGAGTGATCTCTGTTGGGTGAGCGGTCAATACCAGCTCAATGTTGAGTTCGCGTAGTGCCTGTGCGGTATCGAGTTTGCTAATAGAATTCTGGCTGAGTTTTGAAAACAGAGCATGGATTGCATCTGGTTCACACACGTTCTCTTCGCAATGGCGAGAAATGGTGTGGTACTGTTCAGCGATATTGGTCAAATTCAAAAATTGGTTAAAAGCACGAGCAACTGGAGTCAATTGCTCGTTGGGAAGGCTTTTTATCTCTTCAATCAGTAGATTTCGATCCGCTTGATTACCTGCCATCGCAGATTTTGAAAGCTTACGAATGGTTTCCACTTTCTCTAAAATAACGTCGCCGTCTGCATCTTGAATGGTTTTGCCCAATAGATGTCCCAGCATGCTCACGTTACTTTTGAGTGCAGAGTATTGTTCGTTCATTGTCATCCTGCCTTGTAAAAAAATTACATCCTGTGTTCCTTGTTAGAAAGACAATTTATCTAAGTTTGCCCAGTCTAGTCAAATGATGCTGGTGATATCTTTGCCAGTTTTTACCTGTTTGTGTGTAATGTAAGTTTGCTCAATTTGAGTGGTTTGTTGGAATTTTCTTACAAAACAACAAGACATTAATCACATTGTTATTAATGTGTTATGTCTTGTTGTTTATCGGTTGTAAGTCGTGATCTAGAAGCAGTATTTGTACATCGCCTTAGAAAGGATGTTAATTGTCGGGTCGATAAACTCGAAGGCCAAAAATTCGTCTGGCTGGTGAGCTTGGTCGATAGAACCCGGTCCCATCACTAGGGTAGGACAAATTTCTTGTAGGAAAGGAGCTTCAGTACAGTAGTTGACCGTTTGAGCTTCAACGCCAGTGATTTCGCTGACTCCTGCAATGAAAGGATGGTCATGCTCACATTCATAGCCAGGGATTGCTTCATGTAGTGGTTCGATTTCAATTCGTCCCGGCCATTTCTCTTGTACTTGAGTCAGCGCGCTGCGCAGCATGTTATCCAAGCCATCAAGGCTAATGCCGGGTAGCGGACGAACATCATAATGCAGTTCACAGCAACCACAGATACGGTTCGGGCTATCGCCTCCGTGGATATGTCCTAGGTTTAAAGTTGGGCTTGGAATATCAAAACCGGGGTGGTGATACTCTTTGACCAATTTGTCGCGCAGTTGCATCAGTGCATAAAGCACTTCATGCATAATCTCAATTGCATTCACGCCGAGTGCAGGGTTTGAAGAGTGACCCGATTTCCCCGTCACTCGAATGGCATTTGCCACATGTCCTTTATGACCACGAACGGGCACTAAGCTGGTTGGCTCACCAATAATGCAGTAATCCGGTTTGAATGGCGTATTTTGCGTAAAATGACGAGCACCGAGCATGGTTGTTTCTTCATCACAAGTAGCCAATATATAAAGAGGCTTTTTTTGTTTGCTCCAGTCCACTTTCTTTACTGCTTCTAAAATAAAAGCAAAAAAGCCTTTCATATCTGCAGTACCTAAACCATAGAAGCGGTTATTGGCTTCAGTTAACGCATGCGGATTGAAGTTCCAGCGACCTTCGTCGAAAGGTACGGTATCACTGTGACCTGATAGTAATAAGCCACCTTCACCTTCGCCTTTTTTAGCAATCAGATTTTGTTTTCCCGGAGCAACTTGAATCACATCCACTTGAAACCCTAAAGCGCTGCACCAGTCTGCCAATTTAGAGATGACTTGTTCGTTGCCTTCATCCCAACGACTATCGGTGGAGCTAATGGATGAGGTTGAAATAAGACCTTCATAAACCTCAAGGAAACTTGGCAATTGCATATATTATTTGCTCCTACTATTGACAGAATTACGTTGAAACTGTAAAACACATATTAAATCACTTTTAGTGAATAAAAAACCGATAAAAGTGCCAATTTTAAAGATTTATAGTCATTTTTAATTGTCGAATTTTTACTCGATTTAGGATGTTTTGAGATGTTAAAAACCACCATCATCGGCGCAAGCGGCTATACCGGAGCAGAACTGGCTCTTATGGTGCACAAGCACCCTGAGCTCACGCTATCAGGTTTATACGTTTCAGCCAACAGCGCTGATGCAGGAAAGTCTATTGGTCAGTTACACGGCAAGCTAACAGGTTTGCTCGATTTGCCAGTACAACCTTTAGTGGATGTTGAGAAAGTGGCACAAGAGAGTGACGTAGTCTTTCTCGCGACTGCACATGAAGTCAGTCACGATCTTGCTCCTGTTTTTCTGGCCAATAACTGCCAAGTTTTCGATCTTTCTGGTGCTTACCGTGTAGATGGTGAAAGTTTCTATACTCAATACTATGGTTTTGAACATCAGCATGCTGATTGGCTAAAAAAAGCAGCTTATGGCTTGGCCGAGTGGAACCTAGAAAACATCAAACAGAGTCAACTGGTTGCTGTAGCTGGTTGTTACCCAACAGCTTCTCAACTAGCGATTAAACCTCTGATTGAAAGTGGTTTACTAGATGTACAACAGTGGCCTGTTATCAATGCTACCAGTGGTGTTTCGGGTGCGGGTCGTAAAGCGACACTGACCAACAGTTTTTGTGAAGTGAGCTTGCAACCTTATGGCGTGTTTAACCATCGTCATCAACCAGAAATAGCCACTCACCTTGGTCGTGACGTGATATTTACACCGCATTTGGGTAATTTTAAACGCGGTATTTTAGCCACTATCACGATGAAGCTGGCACAAGGTGTAACCGCTGAGCAAGTGAATCAAGCATTCACTCAAACTTACCAAGGTAAACCTGCTGTACGTCTGCGCTTGGATTCTTTACCACGTATCCAAGACGTTGAATTTACTCCGTTCTGCGATATCGGTTGGAAAGTGCAGGGCGAACATATCATTGTCGTTTCAGCAATCGACAATTTATTAAAAGGTGCATCGAGTCAAGCGATGCAGTGTTTAAACATTCACTACGGTTTCGATGAGCTTACAGCTCTGGTGTAAGGGTTATATATGACGGATACAAAACTAGATCCATTGGTGATTAAGTTAGGCGGCGCAGCTCTGTCTTGTTCAGAGACGCTAAGTAAGCTTTTTAGCGCAATCGCACAGTATCAAGCCCAAGCTCAGCGACGAATTGTTATCGTTCACGGTGGCGGTTACCTTGTGGATGAACTAATGGCTAAGTTGCAGTTACCAACCGTTAAAAAAGACGGTCTACGTGTAACGCCTTACGACCAAATTGGCGTGATTGCTGGTGCTCTAGCAGGCACAGCGAACAAGATGCTGCAAGGTCAGGCAATTAAAGATGGCTTAAACGCTGTGGGTTTATGTTTGGCCGATGGTGGTTTATGTGTTGTAGAAGAGCTGGATCCTGAATTGGGTGCTGTCGGTAAATCAACGGCAGGTGATGGCACTGTTACTAAGCTTCTGCTTGAAGCCGGTGTCGTTCCTATTATCAGCTCGATTGGTCTGACAAAAGACGGTCAAATGATGAACGTAAATGCTGACCAAGCGGCAGTCTCTGTTGCCAGCGCACTGGATGCAGAGTTAGTCCTTTTATCTGACGTGAGTGGTGTACTGGATGGCAAAGGTCATCTGATTGCATCCCTTGATGAGTCAAAAGCAAAAAGCTTAATTGAAGGTAAAGTGATTACCGACGGCATGATCGTAAAAGTAAATGCTGCATTGGATGCCGCGAAAGAGCTTGGTCGTCCGATTGAAGTGGCGACATGGCGTTACCCAGAAAAGCTTGCCAAGTTATTCGCAGGTGAAAGTATCGGTACTCAATTTTTACCTCAGTAATCAATTAGATATAGCTATTAAACAACAACGGATTTAAAACGGTTAGTTAACGTTGTTGTTTAAACAAAAGAATGTTTAAACAAAAGAATTTAAAGGAATCCTGAGCCCTGACCGCCAAGTGCAGAGCCAGAAATTTGGAGATATAAAATGAGCAAAGTTCAAGTCAAAAAAGTTGTCGTAGCCTACTCTGGCGGTCTAGATACATCTGTAATCATTCCATGGTTGAAAGAAAACTATGGCTGTGAAGTAGTGGCATTCGTTGCTGATGTTGGTCAAGGCGCAGAAGAATTAGTTGGTATCGAAGAAAAAGCTATCGCTTCTGGTGCATCAGAGTGTTACGTCGTTGACCTGAAAGAAGAGTTAGTAAAAGACTATATTTACCCAACGCTAAAAACAGGTGCATACTACGAAGGTAAATACCTACTAGGTACTTCTATGGCTCGTCCTGTGATTGCAAAAGCGCAAGTAGAAGTAGCACGTAAAGTAGGTGCAGACGCACTTGCTCACGGCTGTACTGGTAAAGGTAACGACCAAGTTCGTTTCGAAGGTGCATTTGCAGCACTAGCACCAGATCTACATGTTATTGCTCCTTGGCGTGAATGGGATCTTGTTAGCCGTGAAGAGTGTCTTGACTACCTAGCAGAACGCAATATCCCATGTGCAGCATCACTGACTAAAATCTACTCTCGTGATGCAAACGCATGGCACATCTCAACAGAAGGTGGTGTGCTGGAAAGCACTTGGAATGAACCAAACGCAGATTGCTGGGCGTGGACTGTTGACCCAGAGCAAGCGCCAAATGAAGCGGAATACGTCACTCTGAAAGTGCAAAAAGGCGAAGTGGTAGCTGTAGATGGTAAAGAACTTTCTCCATACCAAGCGCTTATTGCTCTGAATGACAAAGGCGTGAAACATGGTATTGGTCGTATCGATATCGTTGAAAACCGTCTGGTAGGTATGAAGTCTCGTGGTTGTTACGAAACTCCGGGAGGCACGATCATGATGGAAGCGCTACGTGCAGTTGAACAACTTGTACTGGATAAAGCTTCATTTGAATTCCGCGAAGAAATCGGTATCAAAGCTTCTCACCTCGTTTATGACGGTCGTTGGTTCACTCCACTACGTAAATCAGTGTTTGCTGCGGCAGATGCACTAGCAGAAGACGTTAACGGTGAAGTGGTGATCAAGCTTTACAAAGGCCAAGCAACTGCAACACAAAAACGTTCTGAAAACAGCTTGTACTCAGAAGAGTTTGCAACCTTCGGTGCTGATGAGGTTTACGACCAAAGCCATGCAGGCGGCTTCATCCGTCTTTACTCTTTGGCTAGCCGTATCAAAGCATTGAACGAAGCTAAGAAGTAATCCCTAAGCTCCCGTCAAAGGGAGCAAAAATAGAAACAAAAAAAAGGATCGCTCAAGCGCGATCCTTAATTATAAAAAACACTTAAACACTGGCAGAAATGAAGTATTCTTTGGTCAATAAACCAAGGAATTAGATGCAGGAGAAGCACAATGGCATTATGGGGCGGAAGATTTACCCAGGCAGCAGATACGAGATTCAAAGAGTTTAATGATTCATTGCGCTTTGACTACCGATTGGCTGAGCAAGACATTGTGGGTTCTATTGCATGGTCTAAAGCATTGCTTTCTGTAAACGTATTGAGTGAAGACGAACAGCAAAAACTTGAGTTGGCATTGAATGAACTCAAGCTTGAAGTCATGGAAGACCCAGAGCAGATTTTGCGTTCAGATGCTGAAGATATCCACTCATGGGTAGAGCAGCAACTGATCGGTAAAGTCGGTGACTTAGGCAAAAAACTTCATACTGGCCGTTCACGTAACGACCAGGTTGCGACTGACTTGAAACTTTGGTGTCGTCAGCAAGGTCAGCAGCTGCTTATCGCACTTGATCGTCTACAAAGTAAAATGGTTGCAGTAGCAAGAGAACATCAAGGCACTGTGCTGCCGGGTTACACGCACTTGCAACGTGCCCAGCCTGTGACTTTTGCTCACTGGTGTCTAGCTTATGTTGAGATGTTTGAGCGTGATTATTCACGTGTGAGTGATGCAATTAAGCGTCTTGATACTTGTCCTCTAGGCTCTGGTGCTCTTGCTGGTACAGCGTATCCAATGGATCGTGAAAAGCTGGCACATAACCTTGGCTTCCGTCGTGCAACGCGTAACTCTCTTGATTCAGTATCAGACCGCGATCACGTGATGGAACTGATGTCAGTCGCCTCTATCTCTATGCTGCACCTTTCTCGTCTGGCTGAAGATATGATTTTCTACAATTCAGGTGAGTCTGGTTTTATCGAGTTGGCGGATACTGTGACTTCAGGTTCATCTTTGATGCCACAGAAGAAAAACCCAGATGCGCTTGAACTTATCCGTGGTAAAACCGGCCGTGTTTACGGTTCGTTGGCGGGCATGATGATGACAGTTAAAGCGCTACCGCTGGCGTACAACAAAGATATGCAAGAAGACAAAGAAGGTCTGTTCGACGCTTTGGATACTTGGAATGATTGTATGGAAATGGCGGCTTTATGTTTTGAAGGCATCAAAGTGAACGGTGAACGTACACTAGAAGCGGCGAAACAAGGCTATGCTAACTCAACAGAACTGGCGGACTACTTAGTTGCGAAAGGCATTCCATTCCGTGAAGCACACCATATTGTGGGTGTCACTGTGGTAGCTGCCATAGCGAAAGGATGCGCGTTGGAAGAACTGACTCTAGAAGAGCTGAAAGCCTTCTCACCAGTGATTGAAGACGACGTGTATGCGATTCTGACCATTGAATCCTGTTTAGAAAAACGTAGCGCTCTGGGTGGTGTCGCACCGCATCAAGTCGCTTACGCAGTAGAACAAGCTGAGTTGCGTCTATCTAAACGAGATGCTACATCTGTTAAGGTGCGTCCTGCTCGTCTAACAGACATCGAAGCTTTAGAAGGCATGGTAACTTACTGGGCGAATATGGGTGAAAATCTGCCGCGTTCTCGTAATGAAATTGTGCGTGATATTGGCTCATTTGCTGTGGCGGAACATAACGGAGAAATTACAGGTTGTGCTTCCCTCTATGTTTATGACTCTGGCTTAGCTGAGATTCGCTCACTCGGTGTGGAAGCGGGTTGGCAAGGTCAAGGGCAGGGTTCGGCGATTGTTCAATACCTAGTAAGTAAAGCTCGACAAATGGCGATCAAGAAAGTGTTCGTACTGACTCGTACCCCTGAGTTCTTTATGAAGCTAGACTTTATTCCAACGTCAAAAACGTTGTTGCCTGAGAAAGTACTGAAAGATTGCGAGAAGTGTCCTCGTCAACATGCTTGTGATGAAGTTGCGCTTGAAGTGAATGTTTCAGAACAGCTAATTACTAAGATGAAAGTTGCATAAGCTATTGAATATTAAGTCTGGAAAATAAGATCGAAAAAAGATCAAAATTTTCTGGAACCAATCAGAAAAAGCACGGTCTACTTTAATACCACTGCTTTTTCTTAGAAGAATCTAAGAGAGCCCTAAAACAATTATTGATTTTAGGGCTTTTTCTTTTTCTGGAGGAATCATTTTTCCCTCCGTCACCATGCCCTGACTAGCGGATGTTTCTGCAAAAGTGTTTAATCTTCTTTCCCTTGCCGCTTTCGCCAAGGAAGAATGACGAATTTCATCCATAGGTGTAGAAAAAGCAGAGCGTTGAAAGCAAAGCCTGCGATTATCAGCGCGATAGATTCAATACTGCGTGGATCTTGCTTAAAGAAGAAAAACCATACCACCCAGCAAAGCACAGACAAAACGGTGAGCTGATCCATGCAGCGCTGGCATTTACCTATCTTCTTCCAAAACCAATTTTGTTGGCAGTTACTGCAAGCCATCTCTTTCACCCTAAAGAAATTATCGTATCGAGTTTAACCTCATTATCGTTATATAGATTAAATTAGTCACAAAATCTTTGATAGTCCCAATCAGTTGATGTTATGGTTTTGATAGTTCAATTCTATCGGGGTGAATAATGAATATTCGGGACTTTGAATATTTGGTTTCGTTGGCTGAGCACAAGCATTTTCGTAAAGCAGCGGAAGCGTGTTTTGTCAGTCAGCCAACATTAAGTGGTCAGATTCGTAAATTGGAAGATGAACTGGGCACGGTTTTACTGGAACGAAGCAGTCGACGGGTACTTTTTACTGAGTCTGGTCTGCAGTTGGTTGATCAGGCAAAACGCATCTTAAGTGAAGTAAAAACTTTCAAGGACATGGCGAGTAAGCAGACTGGCGCAATGACGGGGCCGATGCATATTGGCTTTATTCCGACTCTTGGACCTTATTTGTTGCCTAGGATTGTGCCATCTCTGAAAGAGCATTTCCCTGAACTGGAGCTTTTTCTGCACGAAGCTCAAACTCACCAGCTTGTGCAGCAGTTGGAAGATGGTAAGTTGGACTGTTTAGTTCTGGCTGCGGTAGATGAAACAGCTCAGTTTAAAGAGATTGATGTTTACGACGAACCCATGAGTATCGCTGTTCCATGTGACCATCCTTGGGCGGTTCGCGATGAAGTTGACATGTTAGACCTAAACGGTAAGACGGTGTTGGCGCTTGGCGATGGACACTGTCTGCGAGATCAGGCGTTAGGTTTTTGCTTTGCGGCGGGCGCAAAAGATGATGTTCGCTTTAAAGCCACCAGTTTAGAGACATTACGCAATATGGTTGCCGCAGGAGCGGGAATTACCTTGTTGCCAAAGCTTTCGCTGCCTAAAGAAAAAGTCAAAGACGGCGTTTGTTATATCAAAGCGGTAAACCCTGAGCCATCACGGCGACTAGTAGTTGCGTACCGACCAGGTTCACCGTTGCGTCAGCGCTTTGAAACTCTGGCTAAGTTGATGAAAGAAACCTTAGAAGCTCAAGTCTAACAGAATAAAAGCCATAAAAAAGAGGCCGTTAAGCCTCTTTTTTTCTTTTCGATGCAGCAGTGTTGTCTAGAACAACTCGTCGCCACCGCTATTTGAGTAAATATCACCAGATAGGCTTTCTTGAACGTACTCTTTTGGCTCAGTGCCTTTCAAGAAATACTCAAACATTGAGGTTTCATCCTGCTTGTTCGTTAGTAAGCCTGTATCTCGGTCAATACGCACACGAACAATATTGTTCGGTAATGCTTTCTCTTGTTCTGGTACACCTTCAAGTGCTTGGCTCATAAACTCAATCCATGCTGGTTGGGCCGTTTTCGCACCCGCTTCAGCACCAGCCACATCATCTTCGATGTTTGGATTTGGTATAGTCTTACCTAGGTTTCTGCTGTGTTCATCAAAACCTACCCAAGCAATAGCCACAATGCCCGGAGCATAACCGTTATACCATGCATCTTTAGAGTCGTTTGTTGTACCCGTTTTACCGCCGATATCTCTGCGTTTAAGTGCTTGAGCACGCCAGCCTGTACCATTCCAACCCGTTTTCTCAGCCCAGTTACCGCCACCCCAAATGTTGCTGTACATCATTTCGCGAACAAGGAATGCCGTTTGTTCGGAGATAACTTGCTTAGCAATGTGAGTTTCAGCGTCTTGTTCATCAAACTCATTTGTAGCTTTTGGACAGTTTTGACGACAAACAATCGTCGGTTCAGCTTCAAATTCTAATTCACCGTACGGGCCTTCTACTTTTTGAATGTAGTATGGCTCAACGTAGTAACCACCGTTGGCAAATACAGAATAACCTTGCGCCATTTTTACTGGCGTTAAACTGCCTGCACCAAGCGCAATGGTTTCAGATTTTGGTAGTTGGTCGATATCAAAACCAAAGCGAGTCAGGTATTGACGAGTATCTTCCAAGCCTACTTCACGCAACACGCGAACGGCCATTACGTTCTTAGATTGCGCTAAACCGATACGCACGCGCGTTGGACCTGTGTATGTTGGTGGTGAGTTCTTAGGACGCCACGCTGTGCCTTGGCTTTCGTCCCATTGGTTTATTGGCGCATCGTTGATGAGTGTCGCCAGTGTTAATCCTTTATCTATCGCTGCGGCATAGATAAACGGTTTAATGCTTGAACCAACTTGGCGTACAGATTGAGTCGCGCGGTTGAACTTGTTGTGAACAAAGTTAAAACCACCGACAAGCGCTTCAATCGAACCGTTTTCTGGATCCATAGCAATAAAAGCCGTGTTGGCATTCGGAACTTGGCTTAATTGCCAAACCGGACTCTCGGACTCATCTTCAGAGACTTTACGTACCCAGATTTGTTCACCAGCTTTTAGAATCTCTTTGGTACTGGTTGGAAGAGGACCTTGGCGATCGTCAGTAACAAAGCGACGAGCCCAGTTCATGTTATTCCAATCAATAGTGAATTCACCTTGGTTCTTAACCCAAACTGTTGCTGATTTTGCTTCAGTGTTCAGAACAACTGCCGGAGAAAGTTCACCATAAGTCGGTTCGTTTTTAAGATGTTCAACAATTTGCTCTTGAGTCCAAACCGCTTGGCCAGATTTCCACAATTCTTTTTCTGCTCCACGGTAGCCGTGGCGTTCATCGTAGGCAATCAGGTTATGAATTGCGGCCAAGTTAGCCGCTTGTTGGCGTTTAGAATCTACCGTAGTGTAAATGTTCATACCCGAGGTATAAGCATCTTCACCGTAGCGTTCAATCATCCACGCACGTGCAATCTCTGCTACATAAGGAGCATTAAGTTCGATTTCTGCGCCGTGATAGTTGGTTGGCAGAACTTCGGCACGAGCTTGTTCATACTGTTCTTGAGTGATGTACTTTTCAGAAAGCATACGGGTCAAAACCACATTGCGGCGGTTGGTTGCACGCTCTAAAGAGTAGATAGGGTTCATCGTTGATGGCGCTTTTGGCAGACCAGCGATAAGCGCTATTTCACCTAAGCTTAAATCTTTTACTTCTTTACCAAAGTAAGACTGCGCGGCAGCTCCAACACCGTATGAACGATAGCCTAAATAGATTTTGTTCAGGTATAGCTCAAGAATTTCTTCTTTTGATAACAGCTGTTCAATATGGATTGCGATAAAAATCTCTTTGATTTTACGCATAATTTTCTTCTCGTTAGACAAGAAGAAGTTACGAGCCAACTGCTGAGTGATAGTACTTGCACCTTGAGAAGCACTGCCTGATGCGACTACTGCAAATGCGGCACGGGTAATACCAATCGGGTCAAAACCATAATGGTCATAGAAACGAGAGTCTTCGGTTGCAATGATCGCCTCAATCAGCTCTTTCGGCATCTCTTCCAATCTAAGAGGAATACGACGCTTCTCACCGAACTGGGCTATCAGCTTGCCATCTTTACTAAAGACTTGCATTGGCGTTTGCAGCTTAACATCACGCAAAGTGGCGACATCTGGCAACTCTGGTTTTACATATAAATAGAAACCAAAAATTGTACTGACTCCA
The DNA here is from genome assembly GCF_054051265.1 of Vibrio sp. C8. Lineage (NCBI taxonomy): Bacteria > Pseudomonadati > Pseudomonadota > Gammaproteobacteria > Vibrionales > Vibrionaceae > Vibrio > Vibrio sp. C8. The sequence continues at coordinate 132,117 of NZ_JBPAOE010000033.1, read as the reverse complement.
AGAGCTGTGCAAATCAATGAAAAAATTATTAAACGCTTTATGAACTTCACCGGAGAATCCCTGTTTAGTAGAGGCTGCCTTAATGCAAACCCTAGTACTCTAAGCTAAAAATTTAGCTCTCAAAAGTAGTTACCGCTTATTTCCCCATTTAATAGGCGTAATGAGCGGAGCTTTCTTATTGGAGTAGAGCTATATGGTTCAATCATTAGTTATGGGTGTCGATATCGGCCACCATAGTATTAAAGCAGTGGTCCTAAAACCTGCAGGCAGTAAGTATACGCTGTTAGGTTATAAGGAAATACGAATTGCTGACGATATTTTCGCTGATAACCATGCCTTGGTTTATCAGAAAATTGTAAAGAAACTCAAAGAACTAAAAAAGGGTTTACCTTTATTTAGTCGAAAAGTTGTTATTGCCATCCCCGATAACACTGTAATTAGTAAAGTATTACAAATAGATAGCGAACTTGAACTTAATGAACGCGAGTTCGCTATTCACCAAGCATTTTCTCATCAATCTCCTTACCTGATGGAAGAGGTCAGTCTGGATTTTATTCCAGTAATGAAGCATTCAACGCCTGAGGCAAAGATCAGTAAAAATAATATAGCAGCCTACCAAGTGTATGCCACTAAGCGAGACGTTGTAGAGAGCCGCGCCGTGGCTTTAGAAAAAGCGGGTTTCAAGCCGATTCTAGCTGAAGTGCAAACCCACGCTTTAGTCCAGTTGTGGCAACTTTTCAGTAAAACCTATGCTCGCACCGACTGGTTGCTGGTGGATGTTGGCCATACCCAGACCACTTTGTGTTTAGACTTTGCCAATAAAGCGCCTTTTTATAAGCAAATAGCAGAAGGTGTTTCTCAGCTATCGACTCAATCAGAGAATGAAGATTCTTTAGTCATAAAAGACAACGTCAATGAGCTGGTGGATAAGATCGCCAAGCAAATTCAACTGTTCATATCGGTTAACGGTGCAACAAGTCTTACTGGAATCTGGCTAACCGGTGGTGGGGCAAATATCGAAGAGATACAAAGCGCATTGATAGAGAAGGTCGACCTTATGTGCGGCGTGTTGGACCCGTTTAGCGTATTCCATGACAAAGTGAGTAAGCGTCACCGTTCAGCATTGCCGGTGGCGGCTTTTGCCACGGCAGCAGGGCTTGCGGCACGTGGGATCAATTGGTTGGAGGTTGAACATGCTGCATAACATTAACCTCCTTCCATGGCGAGATGCTCAAAAGCAAGCTCACAGGCAGCGTTTTATTAATATCTCTGTACTGGCGGTTGGTTTAGCTGTCGGTATGCAATGGACTGCTGGGTGGTATATCGATGATCAAGTGGCTCAAGAGAGAGGCCGTGTTGAGTTTTTGAATCAGCATCTCTCGGAACTGGATAGACAAATCAATTCCCTCGAACAGGTTGAGAAAGAGTATCAGGACCTGATGGTTCGTTTTGACATGGTTGAATCGCTGCAGAAAAAACGAAACAAAACTACTCAATTTATGGATCTGATCCCCCGACTCATACCAGAGGGGGTGTATGTAGACCAAATGAACATGAATGGTCACAGCATTGAGCTTAGAGGCATCAGTGACAGTACGGCTAGGCTGGCGACAATGTTGGATCTGTTGGAGAACTCTTCTTATATCTCGGATGTTGAAATGCATTCTATCGTGTCTGGCAGCTATCGATTTGGAAAGCAATTTCAGAGCTTTCAAGTGTCGTTTTCGTTCCATATAGAAGCAAGTGATATAGCACCTTTTAAGGAGGTGACGAATGGGTGACTTAAAAAACCTTGAGCTTGACGAAATATTGGATTGGCCGCGATTGCCACAGTTCGTGATGTTGCTGCTTGTCATGGTGCTGATTCAAGGTGCGGGATATTGGTTTTATCTTGTTCCCAAGCAGGATCATTTGAGCTCGCTCATTGAAGAAGAACAAACGCTAAAATCCACTATTCGCATAAAAGCTCATAAAGCTGCGACTCTGCCGCAACTCAAAGCTCAACTCGATGAGCTCTCAGAACGTTATGACTATTTGTTACAGCAACTGCCCGAGCAGAAAGAGCTGGCCAGTATGTTGGCGGCGGTGAATGAGTTGGGCATCAAGCATCAACTGAGTTTCAATCGGATGGATTGGGGTGAAAAAGAACAACAAGCATTTTTATATCGCCTGCCTTTGAATCTTGAGCTGACGGGTGAATATCATCATATTGGCCAGTTCTCACAAGCCATTGCTCAGTTGCCAAGGATTATCTATTTCGAGAACGTCGACTTTCAGCGAGCCAGTCAGGACAGCCAGAATTTGAGCGTCAATGTACGAGCCTTTACCTATCAGTATCAGCCTGATTTACCAGCCTCAGGAGGTCAGCAGTGAAGAGAGAATCCTGTTGTTGGATCTTGATGTGTGCGGGGCTGTTAGGGTGTCAGGCCAATGAAGATTCACTCTCAGACTATATCGAACAAGTCACGCTTCAAGCGCGAAAGGAGATCGTTCCACAGCAACCCATTGTACCTTTTGAAGCCTTTTTATACGTGAATACTAAAACTAGAGAGCCTTTCGATCTTCCAAGAGAAGCGGTGACTCAGAATCAGCCTAAAGCGAAAAAAGACTGTTGGCAACCAACGCCGCGTAAGCAAAAGGATCCATTAGAAAGCTATGCCTTAAGCCAATTGAAGTTTAAAGGCGTAATGAGTAATGGCAAAAGTACGTCAGCACTGATCCAGACTCCAGAAGGAAAGCTGGCGTCCATAGCAAAGGGTCAATACATCGGTATCAACCATGGAAAAGTGTCTGAGGTCACCAAGCAGTACTTGTTAATCAAAGAGACTTTGCCAGATGGCTTAGGGTGTTGGAATCAGCGCAGCATCAAGCTGGCTCTGAAGTAGATTGTGGAGAAAACGATCATGAATAAATGGCTTCAAATAAGGCGTCACGCTATCAGGCGTATGTTAGTAACCCTATCTCTTTGTCTTGCCCCTGCTGTCATGGCAAGTAGTGGTAATGCGATTCCAAACCAACTCAACAATATTGATTTCAAAATTAATGCAGATAAAGCTGCGGTGATCATCATTGAGTTAGCCTCTGCATCGTCAGTGGTGGATATGTCAAAGAGCGATCAAGGTTTAAACATTGAACTGCTTAATACACAAGTTTCAAACGATAAACTGTTTGTTCTAGATGTCTCTGATTTCGCGACGGTTGTAGAGACAATTGAAGTATTTCGCCAGCAGTCGAATGGCCTTCTCGAAGTGAAGGTGAAAGGGGACTACCAATACGACTACCAGCTAAATAAGAATGTATTAGAGGTGGTGATCCGCAAGTCTGAGCCACAACCGAAACAAGAGCAGAAATTTTTGTTAGAACAAGACAACAAGCCAATTTCGTTTAACTTTCAAGATATCCCAGTTCGCAATGTATTACAGCTTATAGCGGACTATAACGATTTCAATTTGGTCGTTTCCGACTCGGTAACGGGCAATATGACATTGCGGTTGGATGGAGTGCCTTGGAAAAAAGCGCTCAATATCATTCTTGAAGCGAGAGGTTTGGACAAACGAATTGACGGTAACGTCATTTTGGTTGCCCCAAAGAGCGAGCTTGATTTGCGTGAGCAACAAGAACTTGAGAAGGCACGAATGGAAGAAGCGCTGGGTGATTTGCAGTCCGACATCATTAAAATCAGCTTTGCCAAAGCGTCAGATATTGCAGAAATGATTAATGGCGAAGGGACGCTAAGTATGCTTTCTGAAAGAGGCTCAATCAGTATTGACGAAAGAACCAATGCGCTGTTGATTCGCGAACTACCAGAGAACATTACGGTTATTCGAGACATTGTAAAGTCTTTGGATGTGCCGGTGAAACAGGTTCAGATAGAGGCTCGTATAGTGACGGTTAATGAAGGTGACCTAGAAGAGCTTGGGGTTCGTTGGGGGTTTACCTCAACCAATGGCAGCCATACTGCTGGAGGCAGTATTGAAAGTAACCTGTTTGTCTCGGATCTGTATGATTCTGGTGATGGTGAAGGTGGTGACAGCGGAAAAGGTATGGTTCCGTTAGACGATTTTCTGAATGTGAATTTAGCCGCGACAGCTGCTGGCGCATCGAGTATTGCTTTCCAAGTCGCCAAGTTAGGAGCTGACACTCTGTTGGACTTAGAGCTTTCCGCACTTCAGAGAGAGTCTAAAGCCGAAATTATTTCCAGCCCGAGACTGATTACTACTAATAAGAAGCCTGCATATATCGAACAGGGAACGGAATTACCTTACTTAGAAGCCTCTTCCAGCGGTGCGACCACCGTTTCGTTTCGTAAGGCAGTGTTGAGCTTAATGGTGACGCCACAAATAACACCAGATAACCGTTTAGTTCTCGACCTCAGTGTGACTCAAGACCGTGTAGGAGATGTCGTAAAAACAGGTACAGGTGAAGCGGTTGCCATAAATACTCAAAGAATCGGTACTCAGGTATTGGTCAACAATGGTGAAACAGTCGTATTGGGGGGTATTTTTCAGCACAGTCTAACCAACTCGGTAGAGAAAGTGCCTTTATTAGGTGATCTTCCGCTATTAGGTGCTTTATTTCGTCGAAGCTACGAAAAAATGGGGAAAAGTGAACTATTAATATTCGTTACGCCTAAGGTCGTTATTCAATGACTTATCGCCTTTATTCATTATCAAAGAAAATTAAAGTTGCATTAGTGCCACCAGATCTAGATAATTTCGGGTCTTATCACGAAATATCTGTGAGGAATAGGTGCCACAAGCATTCCTATCGTTGACTTATGTCCGGCGAATTTTGTGGCGATGTCATTGAATTAACGTTGTAAATTACTGCTAAACATGGCTGAGAAACGCAATATTTTTCTTGTCGGTCCTATGGGCGCCGGCAAAAGTACAATTGGTCGACACCTAGCTCAACAACTGCATATGGAGTTTTTAGACTCTGATACAGTGATCGAAGAGCGCACTGGTGCGGATATCGCATGGGTATTTGATGTTGAAGGTGAAGAAGGTTTCCGCAAGCGCGAAGAAACTGTGATTAACGATCTCACCGAACAACAAGGTATCGTTTTAGCGACGGGTGGTGGCTCAGTATTGAGCAAAGAAAACCGTAACCGCCTATCTGCACGTGGTATTGTCGTATATTTAGAAACCACCATTGAAAAGCAACTTGCTCGCACAAACCGCGACAAAAAGCGTCCCTTGCTGCAAACGGATAGCCCGCGAGATGTTTTAGAAAGTCTCGCTGATGATCGTAACCCACTGTATGAAGAAATCGCGGATATTACCGTGCGTACAGATGATCAAAGTGCAAAAGTGGTAGCCAACCAGATCGTAAAAATGCTAGAAGAACATTAATTTGTTCTTTTTATTGGAGTGCAGACCATGGAACGGATCACGGTCAGCTTAGGTGAACGTAGCTACCCAATCTCAATTGGTGCCGGATTATTTAATGATCCGGCTCTTCTTTCTCTTTCCCCAAAACAAAAAGTCGTTGTCATCACTAACCATACAGTGGCGCCATTGTATGCGGATAAGATCACAGCGTTACTTGACCAGAAAGGTTGTATCAGTTCAGTTCTAGAACTGCCTGACGGTGAAAAATACAAAACCTTAGAAACGTTCAATACGGTTTTGAGCTTCCTGCTTGAGCATAATCACAGCCGAGATGTTGTTATTATCGCTTTGGGTGGTGGTGTTATTGGTGACCTTGTTGGTTTTGCTGCGTCTTGTTACCAGCGTGGTGTCGATTTTATTCAGATACCGACTACCTTGCTTTCTCAAGTGGACTCTTCTGTTGGTGGTAAAACCGCAGTTAACCATCCTTTGGGTAAAAACATGATCGGTGCGTTTTACCAACCGAAAGCGGTCATCATTGATACAAACTGTCTTGCCACTCTTCCTGAGCGAGAATTCGCCGCAGGCATGGCTGAAGTGATCAAGTATGGTATCATCTACGACGAAGCTTTTTTCGTTTGGTTAGAACAACATATGGATGAACTCTATGCGTTGGATGAGCAAGCTCTGACGTATGCGATTGCTCGTTGTTGCCAGATTAAAGCAGAAGTTGTTGCTCAAGATGAAAAAGAGTCAGGCATTCGTGCATTGTTGAATTTAGGTCATACATTCGGTCACGCGATTGAAGCGGAACTGGGTTATGGCAACTGGTTACATGGCGAGGCAGTTTCTGCTGGCACTATGATGGCGGCGAAAACTGCCCAACTACAAGGTTTAATTACCGAACAACAAGTTGAACGAATCTTATCTATATTTAAAAGAGCAAAATTGCCGGTACAAACCCCAGAAAGTATGTCTTTCGATGACTTCATGAAACATATGATGCGCGATAAGAAAGTACTCGCGGGTGAGTTACGTTTGGTATTACCAACCAGCATTGGTAGTTCTGACGTAGTGAAAGGCGTGCCGGAAACCATTATTGAGCAGGCGATCGATTATTGCCGCACCTTATAGCGGGGTGCTTACTTTAGGGTAATGCTGTTTCCTTTAGGATGAACGATGAATTTGGCACATGTATTGGAGTTAGATTCTCAGACCGAGTTACTGGAGCGTTTGCAGCTTCTTACTCGTTTTAGCTCAAATTTAATCAATGTTTGTGGCAACCAAGGTGCAGGTAAATCTTGGTTGGCGCAGCGTTACCTTGAAGCGTGGGCAAATGACAAGAATCAGTCTTTGCTCATGTGCCATCCTAATCAAAACGACGAACAACGCCGTACTACCATTCTCTCTCAGCTTAGCTCTGAATCTCTGTTCAATCCAAAAGACTCTCTTGTCGAAAGTTTTTCACACCTGTTCGATCAGACGCAATGCGATATCGTGGTTGTGATCGATGATGCTCACCTGTTATCTGAAACTTTAGTTTCTGAATTGTGGATGTGGATCTTAGAATCTCAAACCAATCCATTATGGACAGTGAACGTCGTCTTGTTTGCGCAGTCTACCGGTTTAGATGCCGTTCTAACGCGTTTAAGCTACGGACAGGAACACAAACCTGTTGATTTAGAAGTTGAACTTTTAAGCCGTGACGAAGCAGATCGCTTGTTTGAACAACGAGTGATGCGTTATGTTGATGATGAATATGAACGCCGTGTAAGAGCTGCTTATAAAAAAGTGAAAAACTTACCGGGAGAGATAATGGCGCTGGGAGAACAAAAAATGGAAAAACGTATTGTGATTCGTTCAATCATTGGCTCGCCAATGAAAGCGGCGCTGCTGGTACTGGCACTGATTTTATTGATTGGCGGTGGCTACTGGTGGTGGTTGTCACAACCTTCTCCAGACGACAAAGCGCAGCAAATGACACTGTCAAAAGAACAAACCGTTATTCCTACGCTGAATGAAGATAGTCAAAATGCGGACACAAGCAACGCAGTGGTAGACCCCAACACATTAACTCAAGTAAGCAATGGTGTTACCGATGATTCTTCTGCACTACCGCCTGATGTCGTCGAAGTAAAAGAAGGCGTTGGTATGTCAGACAGTGACCAGCAACGTGTTGTGATTACTTCTGACGTTGTTGATGCGCTGTTAGAAGGCAAACCAGAAAACGTCGATACCTCTAAGATTGATAATCTGGTGGAAGAAAGTGCGGTTCCTCAAACTTCTGTCTCTCAAGCGACTGAGGCTGCAACACCATCACAGACAGTGGATATTGAACAGCCTAAACCAACTGAGTCTCAAGTCGCACCCGCAGCAGAGATTCCACCTGAAGTGAAAATTACCTTCTCGTTTGCACGTGAAGAGCTCAAAGCGATGTCTCCTCGTAGCTATACTTTGCAATTGGCTGCGGTAAATTCACTTCCTGATGCGCAGCGCTTTATCAATCAGTACCAGCTACAAGGCAAAGTCAATGTTTACCCGACATTAAGAAATGATGTGGAATGGTACATCATTACTTACAGCAACTATCCAACCATCCAGTTGGCAAGAGATGCGGTGGAAACCTTGTCGAAACCTTTGCAACAACTTGGTCCTTGGGCAAAATCTTTAAGCCAAGTGCATAGAGAGATAGATCGTGCGAAATAAACCTGAGCTCATTGATAAAATGTGTTACATTTCGCAGCCTTATTTTTGTGGTAAAGAATTAGAGCAGTAGATGAAAAAGCAGCGTGCCTTTCTGAAATGGGCTGGTGGTAAATATGGCCTAGTCGAAGACATACAACGCCACTTACCATCTGCTGAAGAGTTGGTCGAACCATTTGTTGGTGCTGGTTCTATATTCTTGAACACAGAGTATAAGCACTATCTGTTGGCAGATATCAACCCAGACTTGGTTAATCTCTACAATCTGTTGAAAGAGAATCCACAGTACTACATTTCAGAAGCCAAACGTTGGTTTGTGGCTGAGAATAATCGCAAAGAGTTCTATCTCGATGTTCGTTCACAGTTTAATCGTACTGATGATGTTCTTTATCGTTCACTGGCATTCTTATATATGAATCGTTTTGGTTTTAACGGTCTTTGCCGTTACAACAAAAAAGGCGGATTCAACGTCCCATTTGGTTCATATAAAAAGCCTTATTTCCCTGAATCAGAACTGGAGTTCTTTGCTCAGAAAGCGCAGAGAGCCACCTTTATCTGTGCAGGCTACGAAGAGACATTTCGTAAAGCTGCTAGCAACAGTGTGATTTATTGCGATCCACCATATGCACCATTATCAAACACGGCGAATTTCACCTCTTATTCAGGTGCCGGTTTTACGTTAGATGACCAGGCTGCTTTGGCGGATATCGCTGAGAAAACCGCGACAGAACGTAATATTCCAGTCTTGATTTCTAACCACGATACAATTTTGACTCGCCGTTTGTACCACGGTGCCCAGCTAAATGTAGTTAAAGTGAAGCGTACCATTAGCCGCAACGGTTCTGGACGTAACAAAGTGGACGAGCTGCTGGCTCTGTTCAAAGCGGGTTCTTAACGGTCGTAATTCGCTGTTAAAAGCAAGGGAAGATTTCCTTAGACGATTCTTCCTTAAGTCTCTTCCTGATACATCTCTTCTTCGATAAACGAAAAAACCTTAACGCTAGGATCTCCAGCCTCCCTTAGGTAGAATGACGCACACATTGTGTTCAGCTTCCATTCAATAAGCCTAAGAGGTCAGGTATGAACGATTTTCTCATTGCTCCATCCATTCTTTCCGCAGATTTAGCTCGTCTGGGAGAAGATGTCGAAAAAGCACTCGCAGCGGGTGCTGACGTTGTGCACTTTGATGTGATGGATAATCACTATGTACCTAACCTGACTTTTGGTGCTCCGATTTGTAAAGCTCTGCGTGACTATGGCATTACCGCGCCAATCGACGTGCATTTGATGGTGAAGCCAGTCGACCGCATCATCCCTGATTTTGCTAAAGCGGGCGCATCGATGATTACTTTTCATGTGGAAGCTTCAGAGCACGTTGACCGTACACTGCAACTGATTAAAGAACACGGCTGTAAAGCGGGCGTGGTTCTAAACCCTGCGACATCGTTAAGCCACTTGGATTACCTGATGGATAAAGTGGATATGATTCTGCTCATGTCAGTAAACCCTGGTTTTGGCGGCCAGTCATTCATTCCTCATACTTTGGATAAACTGCGCGCGGTGCGTAAGTTGATTGATGAAAGTGGCCGTGACATTCGCCTAGAAGTGGATGGTGGCGTGAAAGTGGATAACATTCGTGAAATCGCTGAAGCAGGCGCAGATATGTTTGTTGCTGGCTCAGCTATTTTTGACCAACCAGATTACAAAGCAGTCATTGATGACATGCGCGCTGAACTGGCTCGTGTTGAAAAATAATTATTAATACAAAGAGAAAGTTAGGGAAGTAGATAGTGAACCAAATTAAGCTGATAGCTTTTGATTTAGATGGCACTTTATTAGATAGCGTTCCAGATTTAGCCGTTGCAGCAGACCAAGCTGCACAAGCGTTAGGTTACCCTGGTGTCACTGAAGTTGAAGTGAGAGATTACGTTGGCAACGGAGCTGATATTCTTATCGGCAGAACTCTGAGCCGCAGCCTAGTGATCGATCCTGAATTGGATAAAGATGTACATGCAAAAGCTCGTGAGCTATTTGATGATTTTTACGAAAAAACAGGGCACAAGCTAAGTCACCTTTACAGCAATGTAAAAGAGACTTTGGCGTCTTTGCATCAAGCAGGTTTCACTTTGGCGTTGGTTACCAATAAACCATCAAAGTTTGTTCCTCATGTTCTGGAACAACACAACATTGCTCAGTACTTTACTGACGTGATAGGCGGTGACACTTTCCCAAATAAAAAGCCTGACCCTATGGCTTTAAACTGGCTTTTGGAAAAGCACCAAGTTGATGCTCGCCAAATGCTGATGGTAGGCGACTCTAAGAACGACATTCTAGCGGCGAAAAACGCGGGCTGTGCTTCATTTGGTTTAACTTACGGTTACAACCACGGTGAGCCGATTGCGAATGCTAAGCCAGATTTTGTCGCTGATGATATTGCACAATTACTCGATATCGTTGCAGTTTCAGCATAAAAACCATTTTCTAAACTAGAAAAATACTCGTTAATGAGTACACTGCTAAATCGCGCTGAAATAATCGGGCATAGACCGAATCAGCGCATTAGATTGTTAGACCTTTATTCTTATTAGTAACAAGGAAATCATACCCATGAGCAAACCCATCGTATTGAGTGGTGTTCAGCCATCCGGCGAACTAAGTATCGGTAACTACTTGGGTGCTCTACGTCAATGGCAACAAATGCAAGATGACTATGATTGCCAATACTGCGTTGTTGATTTACATGCAATTACGGTTCGCCAAGATCCTAAAGCACTGCATGAAGCAACTCTGGACGCGTTGGCGATTTGTTTGGCAGTTGGTGTTGATCCGAAGAAGAGCACGCTTTTTGTTCAGTCTCACGTACCGGAGCATGCTCAACTTGGTTGGGTATTGAACTGCTACACTCAAATGGGTGAGCTGAGTCGTATGACTCAGTTTAAAGACAAATCAGCACGTTACGCTAACGATGTGAACGCTGGTCTATTTAATTACCCAGTGCTTATGGCTGCGGACATTCTGCTATATGGTGCGCATCAAGTGCCGGTAGGCAGTGATCAGAAACAACACTTAGAGTTGGCGCGTGATATTGCAACGCGTTTTAACAACATCTATTCGCCAGAAGCGCCAATCTTCACAGTACCAGAGCCTTACATCCCAACGGTCAATGCACGTGTGATGAGCTTGCAGGATGCGACGAAGAAAATGTCTAAATCAGACGATAACCGTAAAAACGTAATTACTCTGCTGGAAGACCCTAAGTCGATCATCAAGAAGATCAACAAAGCACAAACCGATACAGAAACACCGCCACGTATTGCACACGATGTGCAGAACAAAGCGGGTATTTCTAACCTTATGGGCTTGTACTCTGCAGCAACAGGTAAAACTTTTGCTGAGATTGAAGCAGAGTATGCAGGCGTTGAAATGTACGGTCCGTTTAAGAAAGATGTCGGCGAAGCTTTGGTTGCTATGCTTGAACCTGTGCAGTCGGAATATGCACGTATCCGTAACGATCGCGAATACTTAAACAGTGTTATGCGTGATGGCGCGGAAAAGGCGTCGGCTCGTGCACTACAAACGCTGAAGCAAGTTTACGAAGCTGTTGGTTTCGTTGCGCGCCCATACTAATTTCATGTTGCACCGATAATCGGTTTCAATATCAGAAGGCCAGCATTTGCTGGCCTTTGTTGTATCTGACGTATCTGGATTACTCTTTAGTTCGAGTAATTCCGGCGGCTTTGAGAATGTACTTCTCATAAATAGGCTCGCTGGTGCCTTTTTTAACTTTGTAGAGGAAGTATTTCTCATAAGCAATTTTCGCAATGTGTACCCATTGTCCCATTGAGGTCCAGTTGGTATTACGCGGAGGGTTCTGTGGAAGAGCAATGAACGCAGCGCCTTTATCGCCCATGTCTGCCAAACACAGAGCATTCAACGTAGGTTTGGTATGCATTTCTTCGCCTCGTTCTAGGCTAAGAATGTTTTCGACAATGGCTGTGGTCATCGATTCAATCATAAAACCGGTCTTTGGCGCGCCCACTGGCACGGGCGTTTCTTCCAATGGTGGAATCGCAACGCAAACACCAGCGGCAAATATCTCAGGGTAAACAGGGCTGCGCTGGAATTGATCCGTAATAACGAAACCTTTCGGATTACACAGTTCAGGAACAGCCGCTATAGCTGGAGAACCTTTAAATGGAGGTAAGAACATCGCCATGGAGAAGGGGAGGTTATGCTCGAAATCCACTTCGCCTTTGCGGTTGAGTTCTTCGATATGTGCCATACCCGATTCAAATTCTTTGACCCTAGAGTTACATATCCATTTGATTCCGCGTTCACGGAACTCATGCTCCATAAGCGCTTTTGAGTCACCGACACCACCCAATCCCATATGACCAATATAAGGTTCGCTGGTCACAAAGGTAATGGGTATTTGATCTCTGACTTTGAGCTTACGCAGATGAGTTTCCAATGAAAGAATGTATTCGTATGCAGGGCCGAAGCAGCTTGCCCCTTGTAATGCACCAACAAGTACAGGGCCGGGATTTTTAACCAACTCTTCTAATGCCTGATGTGATTTCACAGCATGGTCGACAGTACAGATCGAATGAGTAAATCCGTTGTCCGGTCCGGCACCTGTTACGGCTTCGAATGCCAACTTAGGCCCAGTACAAATAGCCAGATAGTCATAGCTGTATTCATTACCGTCACCTGTGATTAAGCGTTTCACTTTCGGTAAGATCTCTGCAACCCCAGAGGTATTGAATGGGATATTGAATTTATCCACATAAGGTCTGAGATCGAGTACGACCTGTTCTTTTTTTCTTTCGCCTAACGCAACCCAAGGGTTTGATGGAATAAAGTGAAACTCTTCACTTTCATTAATGATCATAACTTCATGGTCTTTGGGCAACTTTTGCCTCAGTTCATACACGATTGACATACCGCCTAAACCAGCACCGATAACTATTGTCCTTTTCATGCTCTCGCTCCTTCATTTAATTAGATTTATCTAATTTAATGTTAGCTAATTAATATTGAGAGAGAGTGGAATTGTTCAAAAAGTGTGCGCAGAGAGCGATTCTTCATGTAACAGGAGTAAACTTATTGATTGAATCTTAGCAATGGATTCGTAGAATGCGGGGTGTTTTCATTGCAACAGATATCTGGGCTTATGCTACTCATCATCGATAACTACGACTCTTTTACCTATAACTTGTACCAATATTTCTGCGAGCTTGGTGCTGACGTGAAAGTTGTACGCAATGATGAGATTACCTTAGAACAAATTGAAGCTTTGAAACCTACCCATCTTGTTATCTCTCCAGGGCCTTGTACGCCAAATGAAGCTGGCATCTCTTTAAAAGCGATTGAATACTTTGCTGGAAAATTACCGATACTGGGTGTTTGTCTTGGGCACCAAGCGATAGCACAGGTTTTTGGTGGTGAAGTGGTTCGTGCTCGTCAAGTGATGCATGGGAAAACCTCCCCGATTAAACATACGGGTAAAAGTGTCTTCGCCGGTTTGAATAATCCTCTTACCGTTACTCGTTATCACTCTTTGGTCGTGAAAACAGATTCTTTACCAGAATGTTTAGAATTAACCGCATGGACTGAGCTACCTGACGGTAGTTTGGATGAAATCATGGGCTATCAGCATAAGCACTTACCGATTGATGCAGTTCAGTTTCATCCTGAATCGATCAAGACAGAGCAGGGCCACGAGCTACTTGCCAATTTCCTGCGTCGCTAGAACCTGATACTGGCAAGTGAAACTATTTGTCGCAGATTGAGGGTATTTCTCAGGTCTAATTACTGGGCAATAGTTATATCTGGAGCAATTACTGCTGTTGTACAAATTTTTGGTAGCAAATAAGTAAACTTTTCCTGACCTCGATCACTATTCTTCATTTTCTTAATATCAAAATTACGATTTATTTCTGATGAAATTTTATTCGTGATATTTCATCTTGATTTAGTTAAATGCCTTATCTCATATAGGTTCCTAGCAATTATTTTGTGACGAAACAAAGAAAATACTTCATAAAAGCGATGGCTTGTTGCATAAATACTCAACGGTGATGTCATTTATTAGCCAGAAAAAGGCTGGTAAAGGATAAATCACTATTGAAATAGTTAATAATTTGTAAATACAATGCTGCATTAACTGAAATGCAATACAAAATTTCAAGCTTATACTTTTGTAGTTAGGTCGACGATCTACAAAGCATGCGGTATCGATAAGGGACGAACAATGACAACTGAAATTAATGTAGAACGCGGTCTGTTTGATGAGGTAATGGTACCTTGTTACAACCCGATGGAATTCATCCCGGTTAAGGGACAAGGCTCACGAGTATGGGACCAACAAGGTAAAGAGTACATTGACTTTGCTGGTGGTATCGCTGTGAGTTGTTTAGGTCATTGTCATCCTGCGTTGGTTCAAGCGTTGACTGAGCAAGGCAACAAGCTTTGGCACCTAAGTAACGTTATGACAAATGAACCTGCATTGCGTTTGGCAAAGAAACTGACACAAGTCAGCTTTGCAGAAAAAGTGTTCTTTTCAAACTCTGGTGCAGAAGCAAACGAAGCAGCCCTAAAACTAGCTCGTCGTTATGCTGCAGATAAATTCGGCCCTGAAAAATCTGAAATCATCGCCTTTAAACAAGGTTTCCACGGTCGTACTTTCTTTACCGTTACTGTCGGTGGCCAAGCGGCTTACTCTGATGGCTTTGGTCCAAAACCGGGTGATATTACTCACCTTGAGTACAACAACGTTGAAGCGTTGCGTGCACACATTTCCGATCGTACTTGTGCTGTGATGATCGAGCCACTCCAAGGTGAAGGCGGTATTGTCTCTCCAACACCTGAGTTCATTCAAACTGTTCGTGAATTGTGTGATAAGCACAATGCGCTACTGATTTTCGATGAAGTTCAAACGGGCAACGGTCGTACTGGTCACTTTTTCGCTTATCAAGGACTAGGCATTACTCCTGATATTTTGAGCACTGCTAAGTCTCTAGGCGGTGGTTTTCCTATCGGCGCAATGCTAACGACCACTGAACTGGCAGAGCACTTGAAACCAGGTACACACGGTTCTACCTACGGTGGCAACCCATTGGCTTGCGCAGTAGCAGAAGCAGTTGTAGACATTATTAGCCAGCCTGAAACTCTAGCGGGTGTTATCGAGCGTGAAGCTCTTTTCCGTGAAGGTTTAGAGAAGATCAATGCGAAATACAATGTGTTCTCTGAAGTCCGTGGTAAAGGTTTACTGCTTGGTGCAGCTCTGACTGAAGAGTGGCAAGGACGTGCGCGTGACATTCTTGTTGCCGCTGGTAAAGAAGGTCTGATGATTCTGATGGCAGGTGCAAACGTGGTACGTATGACACCATCACTCATTATCGAAAAAGAAGAAATTGAAGAAGGCTTAGCGCGTTTGGATAAAGCAATCGCATCACTTATGTAAAACTAAGCTATTAGGCTCACTCTATTTTGTGAGCCTACTGGGGCCTAATGATTAGGCCCCAAATGCATCTGGAGGGAAGTATTGATGCTAGTTGTTCGCCCAATTGCTATGTCGGATTACGACGCGTTGCACACCTGTGCTGTTGAATCTGGTCATGGTTTCACTTCATTACCGGTTAACGAAGAACTGTTAACCAACCGTATAAAACACTCTGAATACAGCTTTACTAAACCAGATGTTACTTCACCATCGGATGAAGGTTACTTGATGGTCGGTTTTGATTCAGAAACGGGTGAAGTGGCTGGCACAACAGGAATTGAAGCCGCTGTCGGTTGGGATGTTCCGTTTTATTCCTATCACATCAGCACCATAGTGCACTCATCACCAAAGCTGAATGTAAACAATGTGGTTAAGTTACTGACTTTTGGTAATAACTACACTGGTTGTTCGGAGATCTGCACACTGTTTTTGCGCCCTGAATTTCGTCAAGGTCTCAACGGCAGACTAATGTCTAAATGCCGATTTTTGATGATGGCTGAACACCCACATCGATTCTCTAAGACCATTTTTGCTGAGATGCGTGGCGTCTCGGATGAAGATGGCAACTCACCATTTTGGCAATGGCTGCAAGAACATTTTTTCTCAATTGATTTCACCATGGCTGATTATCTTACTGGCATTGGCAAGAAAGGCTTTATTGCCGATTTGATGCCTAAGCTGCCGATATATATCAACTTGCTCAGCAAAGAAGCACAGCAAGTAATTGGTCAGGTGCATGAAAAGACACGACCTGCTCTTAAGTTACTGGAGAAGGAAGGGTTTACCTGTCGCAATTATGTCGACATCTTTGATGCGGGCCCAAGCGTGGAGTGTGATATCAACAATATCGATTCAGTACGCAACTCAGTTCGAGTGAAAGTCATTATTGCTGAACACTCAAGCTCGCAAGACTTTTTAATCTGTAATACATCGTTTGAAAACTTTCGAGCGACCGCCGCAAAAGCAGCATTCAACCGTGAAAACGGCAGCGCAATTATCTCTCCAAAAGTAGCGAATGCACTAAAAGTAGATAATGGCGACTTTATTCGAATTTTGGCTCAGTAAAAGTATTTAAGGAACACATCATGACTCAGTGGATCGCAGGACAATGGTTAGAAGGCAAAGGTGAAATACTTTCATCTTTAAGCCCTTATAACAATGAGGTCATTTGGAAAGGTCAAAGTGCAACACAAGAGCAAGTAGAAGAAGCCGTTGTTTCTGCTCGCAATGCATTTGTTAGCTGGAAAAAACTGCCTTACGCAGAGCGTGAAAAAGTGGTTGTCGCTTTTGCTGAAAAAATTAAAGAGAACAGCGAGCAAATTGCAGAAGTGATCGCGAAAGAAACGGGTAAACCTATTTGGGAAACTCGCACTGAAGCGGCAGCGATGGCCGGTAAAATTGCTATCTCTATTCGTGCGTACCATGACCGCACTGGTGAAACCGTGCGTGAAGCTTCGGGCAACCAAATTGTACTTCGTCACCGCCCACTGGGTGTTATGGCCGTGTTTGGTCCTTACAACTTCCCAGGCCACTTACCGAATGGGCACATTGTTCCTGCTCTTCTTGCGGGTAATACCGTTGTGTTCAAACCGTCAGAGCAAACACCATGGACGGCAGAAGTCACTATGAAGCTCTGGGAAGCCGCTGGTCTACCAGCAGGCGTTATCAACCTAGTTCAGGGCGGCAAAGAGACAGGTATTGCTCTGGCTCAGTCTAAAGGGATTGATGGTCTATTGTTTACGGGTAGTGCCAACACGGGCCACATTCTTCATCGCCAGTTTGCTGGCCAGCCAGACAAGATGCTGGCGCTAGAAATGGGTGGCAATAACCCAATGGTGATTTCTGAGAACTTTGGTGATTTGAACGCAACGGTTTACACCATTATTCAGTCTGCATTTATCAGTGCTGGTCAACGTTGTACTTGTGCACGCCGTCTGTACGTTCCTGTTGGTGCGAAAGGTGATGAACTGGTTGCTCGCTTAGTTGAAGCGACGAAGAAGCTGCGCATGGATCAGCCATTTGCTGAGCCAGCACCATTTATGGGGCCTCAAATCTCTAAAGCGGCGGCGGACTTCATTCTTAATGCCCAAGCCAACCTACAATCTTTAGGCGGTAACAGCCTTGTTGAAGCGCAAAGTAAAGGTGCTGCATTTGTATCTCCGGGTATTGTTGATGTTACTGCTATCGCAGAGCTTCCTGATGAAGAGTACTTCGGCCCACTACTGCAATTGGTGCGCTACCAAACTCTAGAGCAAGCGGTTGAGCTGGCTAACGATACTCGCTTTGGTCTCTCTGCTGGCTTAGTGACAACAGAAGATGCGGAGTGGGAATACTTTGTTGACCATATTCGTGCCGGTATCGTGAACCGTAACCGTCAGCTAACGGGTGCAAGTGGTGATGCTCCATTTGGTGGTCCAGGTGCTTCGGGTAACTTACGTCCAAGTGCATTCTACGCTGCGGACTACTGTGCATACCCAATGGCGTCGATGGAAGGTTCTGCAACCGAGCTTCCGGCGACACTAAGCCCAGGTGTTGAGCTATAACAAAGTTATTCAGGCTTCATCGAAAGGTGAAGCCTGTTTGTCTAAAACTGAAAATCAATAACGACTTAAACTCGATAAACAGTAGTAATCTGCTTTATGTAACCTCTTTTTCCAATCCAATACGTCGTGTTCATGAAGCCAAGGAGGCAATATGACACCAGAAGTTCTGTTTCAATCATTGTGGAATGATTACATCACTCGCCTTTGCCCTTCTGCAGATAAAGTTCATCGCCTGTTAGAAGAAGGTGAAGCGCTAATCAATGACCATATTGCTTTGCGCACATTTAATGTTGCGCCGCTAGGTTTGGCGACGTTAGCAAAACCTTTCTTAGCCCTCGGATACAAAGATTGTGGTGACTATGTTTTTGAAAGCAAAAAACTGGTTGCAAAACACTTTGAACATCCGGATCCTCTTCAGCCAAAAGTATTCATCAGTGAACTGAAAGTTGAAGAGTGTTCACCACAGCTACAAGAGATCGTTGCGAAGTTGGTTGAGCAAGTCGATGCAACTAAGCTCGAAGGTGATGCATTCCTTTATGGTGGTCGTTTGTGGGACATTAGCTTTGCTGATTACCAGTTGCTAGCAGAAGAGAGCGAGTACGCTTCTTGGTTAGCGGCCCATGGTTATGGAGCGAACCACTTTACGGTTAACGTAAACCAGCTCAAGGCATTTACAGAAGTAAAACAAGTGAATGACCATTTACGTGGCGCAGGTTTTACTATCAATGAATCGGGCGGTGAAGTGAAAGGAACACCAGAAGTACTGCTTGAGCAGTCTTCAACTATGGCAGATAAAGTTCCAGTAGTATTCAGTGATGGTACTGAAACGGTACCTGGTGGCTTCTACGAGTTTGCTAAGCGTTATCCAATGGCAAACGGAGAGCTATATACAGGCTTCGTAGCTGCATCTGCAGATAAGATTTTCGAGAGTACCGATAGTAAATCTCTTGCTTAGTAGAGAGAGATAACTTACCGAGCTTTATGCATTCGTTAATAGAGCCGCAAAAAGAAAAGCCACCAGAAGGTGGCTTTTGAATTTTGTGTAATAGCGTTAGCTATTAACGAGTTCCGTACACAACGATAGTCTTACCGTGAGCTGAAATTAGGTTCTGCTCTTCAAGCATCTTCAGAATACGACCTACTGTCTCACGAGAACAGCCAACGATTTGACCGATTTCTTGACGAGTAATCTTGATCTGCATGCCGTCTGGGTGAGTCATTGCGTCAGGCTGTTTCGCTAGGTTAAGAAGCGTTTGTGCAATGCGGCCTGTTACGTCTAGGAACGCAAGGTCACCAACTTTCTGGCTTGTTACTTGTAGACGACGAGCCATTTGACCAGAAAGACGCATTAAAATATCTGGGTTAACTTGGATAAGCTGGCGGAACTTCTTAAATGAAATCTCTGCAACTTCACATGGAGATTTAGCTCGAACCCATGCTGTACGCTCTTGACCTTCTTCAAACAAGCCAAGTTCACCGATGAAATCACCTTGGTTTAGGTAAGAAAGGATCATTTCCTTTCCTTCTTCATCTTTAATCAGTACCGCAACAGAACCTTTAACAATGTAGTACAAAGTTTCTGCTTTCTCGCCCGCGTGAATCAGCGTGCTTTTTGAAGGGTACTTATGAATGTGACAATGTGAAAGAAACCACTCTAATGTTGGGTCGGTTTGAGGTTTACCTAGAACCATAATATCTCACTTCCTCTGCAGGGTACGCTTGCTGCTATCCATATTATTTAGCAAAGCTTAAAATAGGTTTACTAGAATAAGAGGACTTTATGGTCGCTGCAAGCTATCTTGTGTTTCGGTTAAGAATAGTATCCTTTTTCAGCGACATTTTCTTGATTTTAATCGTGTCCATACCTTGATTTTTTACGCAAAAATGTGCACATGGTCACGGTATCGGAACTAAACGCATAAACCTTGTTTCGATTAGCCAATTTTCCCCGTTTCAATAAGTTGCTGTAGGATTGGTCTTACGATTAATTCCATAGCAAAACTCATTTTTCCTCCCGGAACCACAATGGTGTTATGGCGGGACATAAAAGAGCCATCGATCATTGCAAGTAGATATGGGAAGTCGACATTTTTAATGCCACGTAGGCGAATGACTACAAAACTTTCGTCCAGACTAGGGATGCCTTTGGCATTCAGTGGGTTGGATGTGTCTACAGTTGGAACTCGTTGAAAGTTAATATGCGTGCGTGAAAATTGTGGTGTGATGTAATTGAGATAGTCATCCATTGAGCGGACGATAGAATCCATCACGGCTTCGCGCGAGTGTCCCCGATCGCGAGTATCACGGACGTACTTTTGAATCCATTCAAGGTTAACAATAGGTACCATGCCAATCAGGAAATCGACATGCTGCGCCACATTAACCTCACCATCTACCACACCGCCATGTAACCCTTCATAGAAGAGTACGTCTGTACTGGTTGGAAGCTCTTGCCATGGAGTAAATGTTCCGGGCATTTGATTGTAGGGAACTGCCTCGTCAAAGGTATGCAGATAGCGTCGGATTT
Source organism: Vibrio sp. C8 (assembly GCF_054051265.1). NCBI lineage: Bacteria > Pseudomonadati > Pseudomonadota > Gammaproteobacteria > Vibrionales > Vibrionaceae > Vibrio > Vibrio sp. C8. Next base: position 111,507 of record NZ_JBPAOE010000033.1, on the reverse strand, counting down.
GGCCTGTACCTGCTTTTCCGTATTGACGGAAAAATTCGCTCAAAGCGCCAAAGTCGTTGGCTTCTGGACCGAAGTAGCTGATATGACGACCCTGCTCTCGGGCCTTGCGGATTTCAATATCCATTTCTGGACGAGTGAAACGGTGAAAGCTATCACCTTCAACCCAAGCGGGTTTAACACTCATCATATTGAACATTTTACGGAATGCTTCTGACGTTGTAGTAGTGCCTGCACCTGATGAACCGGTTACGGCAATAATTGGGTGTTTTGCTGACATGACTAACCTTGTCTAAAAATCCTAAAATAAGGCGCTGAAATATCATCATCGCCCAAGTTGAAGCCACTATAACATGGAATCTCAATTGTCACTGATTATCGATTATTAACTTTGATATCAACACTTTCGTGTAATTCAGAATAAACAATCATCGCATCACCGCTTCTTAGTAATGCTTTGATTTGGTCGATTTTATGCGCCAGAGAAACTTCAACTTCACCATAATCTGTGCCTTCTCTGAGCACGAATTCAGTGATGAGGTTTTCCAATGTTTCTGGTGCAATATCTTGCCAAGGTACAATCATAACTTGCTCGTAATTCTACTTAATGTAGTTTCGTTAATATAACGCATGCCAGTCTATTAACTGGCGTGTGAATTTCTTCATTGCTGGCGCATGCTTAATCTTGAGCGTCTTTCAAGCTTTCATAATAAGCAGGCAACGCTTTTTCCAACCAAAATTCTGGTTTTAGGATGCTTCCGGATACAAAGCCAACGTGTCCGCCTTGTTCAAACAAGCGATAGTCGATGTTGTCAGGTAGGATAAATTTGGGAATCACAGAATCATTCATAAATGGGTCGTCTTTAGCGTGAATGATCTGAGTGGGTACTTTAATTTGCTGTAGTTTGTTAATGCCAGAGCATTTCTCGTAGTAGTCTTGCGAGTTTTTAAATCCATGCAGTGGTGCTGTGATTAGGTCATCGAAATCACTGAGGTGAGTAACGCGTTTAATGCTCTGGTAGGAAAGCCCTAGTTCACCTTTGAGCAGATGATGCTTTTTCATGGCACTGTTTTTAAGTGATGAAACTAGATAGCGGCGATAGATTTTTGAAAAACCGAGTTCAATGCGTTGAGCGCAAGCCGCTAAATCCAAGGGGGCGGAAACTACCGTTGCAGCTGTGACTATTGGATCTTCATTGTAATCAGCCAAGTAGTTCACCAGCATGTTGCCACCCAGTGAAATGCCTGTTGCGACGATAGTGCTATTCGGAAACTGTTCTCTTAGATATTCCAGAACAAAACGGGCGTCTTCTACCTCACCGGAATGGTATGCGCGAGCCAAATTATTAGGCTTACCGCTGCAACCACGGAAGTGCATCATGACCGATAACCAGCCATCTTTGGCAAAGGCTTGCATTAACCCATTGGCATAAGGGCTATAGAAGCAACCTTCCAGACCGTGAAATAGAATGAAAATGGGCTTTTTCGCTGCGTTTTCACTATGTGGTTCTTCACTCCACGCTAAGTCGAGAAAATCACCATCAGGTGTATTGAGTGTCTGCCAGACAGGTTCAAACAGCGCCTTCTTACGTATAAAGCGCGGGACTAATGTCTGTAAATGTGGGTTCTTCAAGCCTGTAGCGGCAACAAACTGAGTCATCGTCCAACCATCAAATTAATATAATTGTTTTTGCTAAGTTAATGCTGCAGTTTTGGTGACTGCAACTTAAAGTGGTCTGTTTATATTGAGTATATACCCAATTAAATAAGCGGGAAGGTTCAGTTTCTGGGTGCTGGTTTGGCAAACTGTTTAGCGAGGTTTTCGGCACCGAGTTGTCGGCAGTAACGTTGGGTAAGAGGGGCGTCTTCATTGTTCATTAAAGTCAGACTATTGATGCAGTCCACTAAGTCAGACTGTTGCTGTTTTTCTAACTGCAATTCAAATTGCAGCGCTTCGCGATATAAGGTGTCTGGCAGAGTAGCTTTTAATTTACGGCGTAACTCGCGATAGCTATGCAGTAGTGTTTCCGAGCGTCCAATACATTCAAGTACGGTTTGCCAATCTTGTTCAAGAAACGCGACTTGCTGCTCATCGAGCCATTTAAGCAGCAAGAGCAAATTCACATTGCCGTTATAGTGGTTTTGCAGGTGTAAGCACGCCTCTTTGACTTCTCGAACGCTGTAGTACTGCAAGCTGAATTGCCATAGTCGTTCCAACGTGAGTGAAATTCTGACGTGCTCTTGGGTCATTGACTGTTGAACTCCTGTTCCATTTCTTCCAACGTCTCTTGCTCGCTCATCCACTCCATTTCGATCTCTTCGAGTTCGGATTTTGCTTGAGCTTGAGTAGAGAGAACTTGGTTAAGTTTAGCTTTGTTTTCTGCATCATACAGTGAGGACTCCGATAATTGTTGTTCAGAGTCCGCGACAATTTCGTTCAACTTATCCATTTTTGCTTCGAGTTGTGTCAGCTTTTTGCGAATTGGCGCAGTCAGCTTGCGAAGTTCTGCTTCACGGCGTTTTTGATCTTTCTTGGCGGCAGCACTGTTAGCATTGTCTTTCGGTGCAGTTTGAGCTTGTAGTTCTTTACGTTCTGCTTTTTGTTGGTCTTGAAGCCACTTGTAGTAATCCGTTAAATCACCATCAAACGGTGCCACTTGGCGGTCATGAACTAAGTACAAATCATCGGTTGTTGCACGCAGTAGGTAGCGGTCGTGGCTGACGATTACCATTGCGCCTTCGAAACTTTGCAATGCAAGAGTCAGGGCTTGGCGCATATCCAAGTCTAGGTGGTTGGTTGGTTCATCAAGTAATAGTAGGTTTGGTTTTTGCCACACAATCAGTGCCAACACTAGGCGCGCTTTTTCACCGCCAGAGAAGGGACCAATTTTTTCCAGTGCTTTATCGCCATTAAAGCCGAAACTACCCAGATAGTTGCGCAGTTCTAATTCGTTTTTCTCTGGCGCGATTTGCATCATGTGTTGCAAAGGAGTCTCTTCTGGATGAAGAGTTTCAAGTTGATGCTGAGCGAAGTAACCAATTTTCACCCCTTGTGAGTAGGATAAATCACCACCTTGTGGAGTTAGTTCATTGGATAACAACTTAATTAAGGTTGATTTACCCGCACCGTTACGACCAAGCAGACCAATACGGCTCCCCGGTACCAGATTAAGGCGGATTTTTTCTAAGATAAGGTTATCGCCGTATCCCGCACTCACGTCATCCATCATCAAAATTGGGTTTGGCAGTGCAGACGGTTCGCGAAACTCAAAGCTGAATGGGTTATCAAACTGTGCTGGTAACACTTTTTCCATTCGTTCTAAAGCTTTAATCCGGCTTTGTGCCTGACGAGCTTTAGAAGCTTTGTAACGGAAGCGATCGATGTAGCTCTGCATGTGAGTCATCTGCTTTTGTTGCTTCTGATACATGGCTTGTTGTTGCAACATCTTTTGCGCTCGTTGATTTTCAAACGATGAGTAGTTGCCCGTGTATTCATTCAACTTTTGATTCTCAATATGAATGATACGGTTGATGATCGGGTCTAAGAAATCTCGGTCGTGGGAAATCAGAATTAAAGTTCCCGGATAGCTTTGTAACCAGCGCTCTAACCACATCACGGCATCTAAATCTAAGTGGTTGGTTGGTTCATCGAGCAATAGCAAATCAGAGCGGCAAATCAGTGCTTGTGCAAGGTTTAGGCGCATACGCCAACCACCGGAGAACTGCGTCAGGTTCCATGACATTTGTTCTTGGCTAAAGCCTAAACCGTCCAGCAGTTCTGAAGCGCGAGCTCGGATGCTGTAACCGCCAATGGTTTCGATTTTGCCATGCAGTTCAGCGACTAGTGTGCCATTGTCTGCAATTTCAGCTTCACCAAGCTGACGTTCTAAATCTCGGTATTCTCGGTCACCATCGATAACGTATTCCAAAGCACTGCGCTCTAAGGCGAGGGTTTCCTGTGCCACCCAAGCGAGTTCCCACTGTGCAGGTTTACTGAATGATCCAGCATCAATAGACAACTCGTCTTTTAAGAGGGCAAATAGGGTGGATTTACCACAGCCGTTTTTACCCACTAAACCGACTTTGTCACCCGGGTTGATGGTTGCTGATGCTTGGTCGAGCAGAGGTTTTCCGCCGCGTAGTAGTTGGATGTCCGAGAAGATAATCATAAATTTGTTTTAGCTATTAATAGAGTTGCCGTTGAGATTTCGCCCAGAATAGTAGGGGCAACGAGGATAAATGTCGATCATTATGCAATTTACGTTATGATGCTAAGCAACAGTTACCAATTTGATAACGTTACGGAGTGCCGTCAAGGAATGACACAAGATACGCCGTCTGCTTTACAAAAGCCTAAAATATTAGTGATTTATGCTCACCCTGAGCCACATCACTCCATAGCAAACCAAGTGATGATTAAAAAGATCTCTTCACTTGAGCACGTCTCTATTCTTGATCTCTATGCCACATACCCAGATTTTTTCATTGATGTTCAAGCTGAGCGCCAGCGCTTGTTAGAGCATGATGTGATTGTCTTTCAGCACCCTTTGTATATGTATTCCTGTCCGGCATTACTTAAAGAATGGATGGATAGAATACTGGCAAAAGGATTCGCCTTTGGCAACAAAAGTGCGCTGCAAGGGAAAGTTTGGCGCAGTGTCATCACCACTGGCGGCAACATCGATGCTTTTGGTGAGAAGGGCTATAACCGTTATCCACTGAAAGACATTTTACAACCATTTGAGCTGACGGCGGCATTGTGTCGTATGCAATGGATAGAACCCATGGTGCTCTATTGGTCACGCAATGTTAGTGACATTGAGCGATATCAACACGCAGAAGCCTATAGACAGTGGTTATTGGATCCGTTAGCTGAGCAAGGAGGGCATCATGGCTGAATTCGGCAGTGATTTTTTGCAAAGCACGGTGGTTTTTCTAACCGCGGCGGTTGTGGCGGTTCCTTTGGCGCAAAGAGCTGGACTGGGCTCTGTATTGGGATACCTGTTAGCGGGTGTGATCATCGGGCCTTGGGGATTGGGCTTAATCAGCGATGTTGAAGCGATTATGCACTTTGCTGAGTTTGGCGTGGTTTTGCTGCTGTTTCTGATTGGTTTAGAGCTAAATCCGAGAAAACTGTGGCAAATGCGTGGGCCAATTTTGGGACTGGGTGGGGCGCAGGTTGTGGTGACGACAGCCGTGATTGCAAGCTTGACTTCGTTGCTGGGCATCGGCTGGCAAAGTAGTTTAGTTATTGGCATGGGGTTGGCGCTCTCTTCAACCGCAATTGCATTACGCGTCATAGAAGAAAGAGGTTTAACTCGAACAGAAACGGGACAATCCGGTTTTGCTGTTCTGCTATTCCAAGATATTGCTGTTATTCCTATGCTGGCGTTGTTGCCCGTACTGGCAGGTAATACTGGCGGAAGCTGGCTTGATGTCGTCTGGATGTTATGTGGCATTGTCGGTTTATTAGTGGGCGGTCATTACCTTCTGAGCCCTCTGTTTCGCTACATTGTATTAAGTGGTGTGCGAGAGTTGTTTACCGTTGCTGCGCTATTGCTGGTGATTGGTATCGCTCTGTTGATGCAACAATTAGGTTTGTCGATGGCGCTTGGTACCTTCTTAGCTGGGGTGCTGTTGGCCGAAAGTGAGTTCCGTCACGAGCTGGAAATTGCTATCGAGCCCTTCAAAGGCTTGTTGCTTGGCCTGTTCTTTATCTCTGTCGGAATGGCGGTTGATTTAGGGTTGTTGGCTCTTGAACCATTAAGCATATTGCTGGCTGTGATCGCTCTGGTGACAGTCAAAGGTTTACTTCTTTATGTGCTCGCCCGTTTTTCTGGTACTCGGGCTAAAGCTCGCAGCCGAATGGCTGCAATACTGAGCCAAGGCGGTGAGTTTGCTTTTGTTATCTTTACTGCAGCGAGCAGTCAAGGGTTACTCAAATCAGAGCAAGTTGCCTTTTTACTCGTTGTGGTGAGCTTGTCGATGGTGACCACGCCGTTGTTGCTATCGGCTCAAAGCCGTTGGTTTGCGCGTAATTTGAATAGCTCCGATGAAGAAAAGTTGGCATCGGACGTGTTTGATAAAGAACCGAGGGTTATCATCGCTGGATTTGGTCGTTTTGGGCAAATTGTTGGCCGCTTGATGTATGCCAACAAGATCAAAATTACGGTATTAGAAAGTGATGCCAGCCAAATAAAATTACTACGCAAATACGGATATAAAGTATTCTATGGCGACGCCACTCAGCTTGAGTTATTGCGAGCGGCGGGCGCAGATGAAGCAGAGGCAATTGTTATCTGTACCGACGCGCCTGATGAAGTGGTGAAAATTGTTGAGCTTTGCAAACATCACTTCCCTAAATTGAAAATATTGGCTCGTGCACGTAGCCGTGTTGAAGCCTACCAACTAATGAATCACGGTGTAGAGCGTTACTCTCGCGAAACCTTTTTAGGTGCGTTGGATCTTGGTCGACAAACGTTAATCTCGCTGGGTATGCATCCTTATGAAGCTAAAAGAGCCGAAGCTCATTTTCGCAAGTTGGACATGGCAATGCTTAAAGAGTTGCTACCTCAACATAATGAAGGTAAACGGCTTAACTTAAGAGCCAAAGAAGCTCGTAAAGAATTGGAAGAAATTTTTGGCCGCGAGATGGACGGTGATAAACAGTCTCGTAGCTATTGGGAAAAAGACTAAAAGAACAAGTAAGTAGTAGGAACCAATACGTGAATATAAAAAAACGCTTTATTGCAGGGGCGAGTTGTCCGAGTTGTAAAGCTCAAGATACCTTACGCTGGTGGATAGAGAACAACATAGAGCTGGTGGAATGCGTTGAGTGTGATTATTCAGAACAGCGTAAACCAAAAGCTGTAGAGAAAAGTGAACACGGTCAAGAGCAAATGATCGGTATTTTTAAGCCGGAATAATTGAGTTTCTGCTCACGATCCCCATAATATCCACCATTAGATTATTTTTAGGCATGACTTTATGTGTCTAAAAGCACCAAAACCGCCCTGGAGCCGTTATGAAAATTGAAAAGAACGTGGTTGTAAGCCTTGCTTACCAAGTAAAACTGGAAGATGGCATCGTTGTTGACCAATCCACAGTGGAAGCACCACTAGATTACCTACATGGTCACAACAACCTAATCACTGGCCTTGAAAAAGAGCTAGAAGGCAAAGTAGCAGGTGACAAGTTCACTGCAACTATCGCACCTGAAGATGCATACGGTGAGCACAGCGATGATCTTGTTCAGCGCGTTCCTGCAAACGTATTCCAAGGTGTTGATGAGATCGAAGTAGGTATGCGCTTCCTAGCGGATACAGACCAAGGTCCAATCCCTGTAGAAATTACAGAAGTTGATGGTGATGAAGTTGTGGTTGACGGTAACCATATGCTTGCTGGTCACACTCTGACTTTCGATGTAGAAGTTGTTGCAGTTCGTGAAGCAACTGCTGAAGAACTTGAGCACGGTCACGTACACCAAGCGGGTGGCTGTGGCGGCCACGGTCACGATGACCACGAATGTTGTGGTGGTCACGGTCATGATCACGACCATGACCACAAAGATGGTTGTTGTGGCGGCGGTCACTGCCACTAAACTGTGCGGTGGGCTTGCTATAAGCAGCTCCTAGCCCTATAAAAGAAAGCGTGAGTCGAGCAATCGGTTCACGCTTTTTTATTTTCGATTTATCAATATGTAAGGACTTTTTATGCCGCAACCTTTTTCTATTGCGATTCATGGTGGTGCCGGAACAATTTTGCGTGAACAAATGAGTGATGAACTCAAAGGTGAAATCGAGGCTGCGTTAGAGAAATCGGTTAAAGCGGGGCATGCCATTCTTGCGCAAGGGGGCGAAGCTTTAGATGCTGTGGTCGCAGCTGTAAAAGTGTTGGAAGATGCGCCCCAGTTTAATGCAGGCAAAGGCTCGGTATTAACCAATAAAGAAATGGTTGAGATGGATGCTTCCGTGATGCATGGACGAGAGATGGATGCAGGTGCCGTAACGGGAGTTCGCCATATTAAAAATCCGATTGAACTTGCACGTGATGTGATGTTGAAAAGCGACCATGTTTTGTTGATGGGTGAAGGAGCCGAAGAGTTCGCTTTTAGCTTGGGTTATGAGTATACCGAGCAGGATTACTTCTTTACTGAACGCCGCTATGAACAACTGCAGTCCATGAAAGAGAAAGGCCTGTTTGCACTGTCGGAAGCTAAGTACTCGACAGAAAAACAGTATCCAGACGACAAAAAATTTGGCACGGTTGGCGCCGTAGCGCTTGATCAGCAAGGCAACTTAGCAGCAGCTACAAGTACTGGTGGCATCACCAACAAAAAGTTTGGCCGCATTGGTGATTCGCCAATCATAGGTGCAGGTACGATTGCTGAAAATGGCAATGTTGCTGTATCAACAACGGGGATGGGCGAGTTCTTCATTCGCAAAATGGTCGCATCAGATGTTGCGGCGAGAATGCGCTATTTAAAAGAAGATATTCACACCGCCTGTGAACACATTATTCAAGGGGATTTGAAGGCAATTGGCGGTGAGGGAGGCCTTATTGCGGTTGATGCTAATGGTGAAATTCACTTTGCGATGAATAGCTTAGGAATGTATCGAGCAAGTGTTGATACTAAAGGTGATCTGCTCATCAAAATATATGCAGATGATTGAGTTTTAATCTGAAAAACGAGAATGACTGCGCACGAATTTATTCGACTATTTTTTGCCTAAAAAATGACTGCAACGAATCAAATTCGATGCTAGAATCCATTTTTAACTAGCAATCAGATTTGGAAAGATGGGTAATAACGTAGTCGTTCTTGGCACCCAATGGGGTGATGAAGGTAAAGGTAAAATCGTAGACCTTTTAACTGAAGATGCAAAATATGTGGTTCGCTACCAAGGTGGTCACAACGCTGGCCATACTCTAGTTATTGATGGCGAGAAAACAGTTCTTCACTTGATTCCATCAGGTATCCTTCGCAATAACGTGAAATGCATTATCGGTAACGGTGTTGTACTTTCACCAGATGCACTAATCAAAGAAATGACAGGTCTAGAAGACCGTGGTGTTCCTGTTCAAGAGCGTCTTTTCATTTCTGAAGCTTGTCCTCTAATTCTTCCATACCATATTGCTCTAGACCAAGCGCGTGAAACTGCTCGTGGTAATAAAGCAATTGGTACGACTGGTCGTGGTATCGGTCCTGCTTATGAAGATAAAGTTGCTCGTCGTGGTCTACGTGTTGGTGACCTATTCGATCGCGCAGCATTCGCTGAGAAACTAAAAGAAGTCATGGCTTACCATAACTTCCAACTAGAAAACTTCTACAAAGTTGAGCCAGTAAGCTACGAAGACGTGCTTGAGCAAGCAATGGGCTATGCTGACCTACTAACGTCAATGGTTATCGACGTAACTGACGAACTTGATGCAGCGCGTAAGCGTGGCGATAAGATCATGTTCGAAGGCGCTCAAGGTACTCTGCTTGATATCGACCACGGTACTTACCCATATGTAACTTCTTCTAACACGACAGCTGGTGGTGTTGCTGCAGGTTCTGGTTTTGGTCCTCGTCACCTAGGTTACATTCTAGGTATCGCTAAAGCTTACTGTACTCGTGTAGGTTCTGGTCCTTTCCCGACTGAGCTGTATGATGGTAAAGAGAAGCAAGATCCAGTTGGTAAGCATTTAGGTACTGTAGGTGCTGAATTTGGTGCAACAACGGGGCGTCTACGTCGTACCGGTTGGTTCGATGCTGTTGCAATGCGTCGTGCTATTCAAATCAACTCAATTACAGGTTTCTGTATGACGAAACTAGACGTATTAGACGGTCTAGAAGAAATCAAAATCTGTACTGGTTACCAAATGGCTGATGGCTCAATCGCTGAAGTTTCACCAATGGCAGCAGATGCGTACGATAACGTAACGCCAATCTACGAAACCATGCCTGGTTGGTCTGAAAAAACTTTCGGTGCTAAGTCTATCGACGCTCTTCCTCAAGCTGCACTTGACTACATCAAGCGTATTGAAGAGCTAACAGGCGTTCCAGTAGACATCATCTCTACAGGCCCTGATCGTAACGAAACAATCATCAAAGTACACCCATTCAGCGTGTAAGCTAGATACTTGTTTATAGAACCGGCTCATTGAGCCGGTTTTTTTATGCCGCAAGTGATGCTATTTTGTACGTCGGTGGCAATTAATTGCCGATTATTTACAAGATTGACCTAAAGAGATTCACTTAATCGCCGATAAAAAATCAAACCAGCCATTATGCGTAATAACGCTATACTCAAAAAAGCGGTGTTGTGTGGCTATCGGAATTAAGTAAGAGTGCATGTATGAAGCTACGAACGGTGGCAGCTTCTCTATTATTGGCATTGCATTCCTCGTTTAGTCACGCTGCTGTGGCCGATGTGGGGGAGCCTGTACCAATTTATACAGAAGCTGAACTCATAAAATTGATTGAAGAAAACAAGCATTTGGAGCGTGTCAAAGCCGACAATTGTCAGTTGGTGGAAGATATCGTTGCACGTGCCACTCGCATCAATTTACCGTCATACGAGTTTTTGTATGGCGATATGCTGGCGTGGGGTGTCTGTGTCGATCAGGATGTCGAGCTAGGTCTGTATTACATGGAAAATGCTGCTCATCAAGGTTTGCCAACCGCACTTGAGCAGTTAGGTCGTTATTACTCGCGCGGAACGTTAGTGCAGCAAGATAAAGAGCGTGCTATTCCGTATCTCCGTGAAGCTGCTTCTATGGGGAATTTGAACGCCCGTATTCAGTTGGCTGAATTGCTGTTGAGAGACTACGGCAGCCCTCTAGATTATGAAGATGCTTATCGCTGGCTCTATAACTCCGCAACAGCAGATCAAAGAGTGCATAGTCGTATTAATATCTTACGACAGGGGTTAGAGATGCGAATGCCAGAGAACATTATTGCGCGCGCGAAGCGTCGTGAAACCTTCTGGTAAAGCTCGTAATTGATTCTGCAAACACATTTATCTGTTCATGTTCAGCCTCTAGGGTTGAACATGAATTTCTTACCTTTCCTCACTGTATTTCACTTTTATTACTTCAAAGATAGTGCAACAGAACTATCTTATTAGTATTACTCACTTTTTATCCTTAAGCTTAACCACGCAGTAGGATATACTTTAATTCCCCTCTTACTTTAAGTAGGTCTGCCTATGTCTGATTCCACCCATATTGATCCGTTTGCGGATCGCGAAGCCGATAATTACGAAAATCCGATCCCGAGTCGTGAGTTCATCATCGAATTTTTAACTCAAGCTAATGTGCCAATGAATCGCAATGATTTGTTTGAAGCACTAAAACTCACCGGCGAAGATCAGTATGAAGGCCTACGTCGCCGTCTTCGTGCCATGGAGAGAGATGGACAACTCATCTTTACTCGTCGTCAATGCTATGCACTGCCTGAAAAACTAGAACTAATTAAAGGGTATGTAATTGGTCACAAAGATGGCTATGGTTGGGTACGTCCAGAAGGTAACACCAACAAAGACAACGACATTTTATTACCTCACCATCAGATGAGAACCATCATCCATGGTGATTACGTGTTGGTTCAACCAGCAGGTACGGATAAGCGCGGAAGAAAAGAGGGGCGCTTAGTTCGCGTATTGGAAGAACGTAAAACACAAATCGTCGGTCGCTTCTTCTTCGAGCATGGGTACTCGTATGTGGTGCCAGACGACTCACGTATTCATCAGGATATTTTGATCCCTAATGAGCAGCGTAGCGGTGCTCGAATGGGCAATGTAGTGGTGATTGAGATTACAGACCGAGGCTCACGTAGTCGCGGTATGATGGGTAGCGTGGTTGAAGTGCTCGGTGAAAACATGGCACCGGGAATGGAAACACAAATTGCCATCCGTACGCATCAAATTCCACATGTGTGGCCGGACGAAGTTGAAAAACAGGTCTCAGGATTAGGCGAAGAAGTTCCAGAAGAAGCTAAGGTGGGACGAGTCGATCTGCGTGAACTACCGTTAGTGACCATTGATGGCGAAGATGCGCGAGACTTTGATGATGCGGTTTTCTGTGAAGCGAAAAAAGGTGGCGGCTGGCGTTTATGGGTAGCGATTGCAGATGTAAGTTATTACGTTCGCCCTGATACCGCGCTAGATAAAGAAGCGATTAATCGTGGTAACTCGGTTTACTTCCCGTCACAAGTCGTGCCTATGCTGCCGGAAGTGCTTTCAAATGGCTTATGTTCACTGAACCCACAAGTGGATCGCTTGTGTATGGTGTGTGAAATGACCATTTCTGAAAGTGGTAAGTTATCGAGTTACAAACACTATGAAGCGGTGATGAACTCACATGCTCGCCTGACGTACACTAAAGTGCACGAGATCTTAGAAGGTGATGAAGAGTTACGTGAGCGTTACCGTGATTTAGTACCGCACCTTGAAGAGCTGCATAAGATGTATCAAGTATTGAAAGTGGCGCGCGAGCAGCGTGGTGCAATCGAATTTGAAACCGTCGAGACCAAGTTCATTTTCACGCCAGATCGTAAGATTGACAGTATTGAGCCACTTATCCGTAATGATGCTCATAAGCTGATTGAAGAGTGCATGATCATGGCGAACATTGCTTCTGCCTCATTGGTGGAAAAAGCAAAAGAGCCAGCGTTATACCGTATTCATGAAACTCCGGGCGAAGAGCGTCTGATGGGCTTCAGAGATTTCCTTGGTGAATTAGGCTTAGAGCTGTCTGGTGGCCTTGAACCATCCCCAACCGACTATGCACATTTGATGCAACAGATCGGTGAGCGTCCAGACAAAGAACTGATTCAAACTATGCTGCTGCGCTCGATGAAGCAAGCGATATACAGCCCTGACAACGCAGGTCACTTTGGTTTAGCGTTGAAACGTTATGCTCACTTCACTTCGCCGATCCGTCGTTATCCAGATTTGTTGTTGCATCGTGCTATCAAGTATCTAATTGCTAAACATGAAGGTCGTAACCAAGACCGTTGGACACCGACGGGGGGGTTCCACTATTCATTTGATGATATGAACTACTATGGTGAGCAGTGTTCAATGACTGAACGCCGCGCAGATGATGCTACTCGTGAAGTATCCGATTGGCTGAAATGTGAGTACATGCAAGACCATGTTGGTGAAGAGCTGGAAGGTGTCATTGCCAATGTGACTGGATTTGGCTTCTTCGTTCGTTTAGCTGATTTGCACATTGATGGTTTGGTGCATATTTCTACTTTAGCGAATGACTACTACCGATTTGACCCGATTGGTCAAAGACTTATCGGAGAGTCGTTTGGTAATACCTACCGCTTAGGCGATTCTGTCAAAGTTAAAGTGTTGTCAGTGAACCTTGATGATAGACAAATTGACTTTGAAATCGTTGAAACAAGTCGTAAGCTACGCGGCGCTGGTAAGACTGCTAAGAAACGAGCGACAGAATCGAAAGCAAAAGCGAAAGGCAAAAAAGCGGCTGCAAACCTTGGTAGTAAAGCTGTACCAATGATTGAACCCACTAAACGTCCAGATGACGGTAGTGGTAAGCAAAAAGACAAAACGAGTAAATCCGCTAAGTCTCGTAAACAGAAAGCTCGAGCTCAAGCTGGCAAAGCAAGAGCAAAAAAGAACAAATAGGTAACTCATGAGTAACGAATTAATTTATGGCATCCACGCAGTAAAAGCGGTGTTAGAACGAGATCCTGCTCGTTTTGTGGAAGCTTATGTACTGAAAGGTCGTCAGGATGATCGATTACTGCCTGTCCTGAATGAACTTGCACGTCTAGGCGTGTCGATTCAAGAAATGAACCGTAAAGTTCTGGATGACAAAGCACAAGGTGCTAACCACCAAGGCGTGATAGCCAAAGTAAAACCAGCTAGACAGTTCAACGAGCACGATTTAGAGCTTATCGTTGACCAAGCTGAGCAACCGCTATTCTTAGTTCTTGATGGTGTCACTGACCCACATAACTTAGGCGCGTGTCTGCGTAATGCGGATGCTGCAGGTGTCGCTGCGGTTATTGTACCAAAAGATAAATCAGCACCATTGACTGCAACTGTAAGCAAAGTGGCATGTGGCGCGGCAGAAACTGTGCCACTTGTTCGCGTTACTAACTTAGCTCGTACCATGCGTGCGATGCAGGAAAAAGGCGTATGGTTTGTCGGTACGGCTGGTGAAGCGACTCACGATATCTACCAAAGCAAATTAACAGGGCCGTTGGCTATCGTTATGGGCGCTGAGGGAGACGGTATGCGTCGTTTAACTCGAGAAACGTGTGATGGATTGATTAAAATTCCGATGGCAGGTTCAGTCTCTAGCCTAAACGTCTCAGTTGCTTCTGGTATCTGCCTGTTTGAAGCGGTACGCCAGCGTATTGCGGCGGCGAAATAACTCGAAATACCAAAAGCGTCCTCCCAGAAAATGCGCAAGCATTTATCTGGGATCTCGAATGCACACTTTAGCTGATTACGTGTGCAGTAACGTCATTCTAGCTTTCGTTAGAATGACGTTATCTTTCATTCTTCCGTCCTATCAACTGTTCAAAATTTCCCCGTTTAATTTCCAAGCCCCCCTTGCATGTAATATTGTAATCTGTATAATGCAGCGCACTGGTTAAGCCAGTTGTGAACCAATGAGCAGCGAGGAGCGGATAAATCTTAGGATTTATCAGGTAATGTATACTCAGCTTATGTTCGCAGTTAATTAAAATTTAGCTCATAGTTATCTAATTTAGATAACTGAGGTTAATCATCTATTAGCTGACAATGTGCCCAATCTGGGTACTACGGTTTCACATAAATCAATCGGCATTCTCTCGTTTTAACGAGTTTGAGTGGCGATATTGTTTGTGTAATTTTTAATTATTGGAGCTCTGTCTCATGCAGAACCAACGCATCCGTATCCGCCTAAAAGCTTTCGATTACAAACTAATCGATGCTTCTACAGCGGAAATCGTTGAAACAGCTAAGCGTACCGGCGCGCAGGTTCGTGGTCCTATTCCACTACCTACTCGTAAAGAGCGTTTCACTGTTCTTATCTCTCCACACGTAAACAAAGATGCACGTGACCAGTACGAAATTCGTACTCACAAGCGTCTGATCGACATCGTTGAACCAACTGACAAGACTGTAGATGCTCTAATGCGTCTAGACCTTGCTGCTGGTGTTGATGTTCAAATCAGCCTAGGTTAAGGGAGATTAGAATAATGATTGGTCTAGTCGGACGTAAAGTGGGTATGACCCGCGTATTTACTGAAGAAGGCGTTTCTATCCCAGTAACTGTTGTGGAAGTTGAAGCGAACCGCGTTGCTCAAGTTAAAACTCTTGAGAACGATGGTTACACAGCTATCCAGGTAACTGCTGGTGCTAAGAAAGCTAGCCGTGTTTCAAAGCCAGAAGCTGGTCACTTTGCGAAAGCAGGTGTTGAAGCTGGTCGTGGTCTTTGGGAATTCCGCTTAGAAAGCGGTGAAGAGTTTGAAGTTGGTGCTGAACTAACTGTTGAACTTTTCAACGAAATCAAAAAAGTAGACGTTACTGGTACATCTAAAGGTAAGGGCTTCCAAGGCGTTGTTAAACGTTGGAACTTCCGTACTCAAGATATGACTCACGGTAACTCTTTGTCTCACCGTGCTCCTGGTTCTATCGGTCAATGTCAGACTCCAGGTCGCGTGTTTAAAGGCAAAAAAATGTCTGGTCACATGGGTGCTGAGCGTGTAACGACTCAAAACCTTGAGATCGTACGTGTTGACGCTGAGCGCAATCTGCTTCTTATTAAAGGTGCAGTCCCTGGCTCAATTGGCGGTAACGTTATCGTCAAACCAGCAGTTAAAGCATAACGTCTAGGAGTAAGTAATGGAATTGATGGTTAAAGGTGCTAACGCACTAACTGTTTCCGAAACTACTTTCGGACGTGAGTTCAACGAAGCTCTTGTACACCAAGTAGTTGTTGCGTACGCAGCAGGTGCTCGTCAAGGTACTCGTGCTCAAAAAACACGTTCAGAAGTTTCTGGCGGTGGCGCTAAGCCATGGCGTCAAAAAGGTACTGGCCGTGCGCGTGCTGGTACTATCCGTAGCCCAATCTGGCGTACAGGTGGTGTTACTTTTGCTGCGAAACCACAAGATCACAGCCAAAAAGTAAACAAAAAAATGTACCGTGGTGCTATGAAGAGCATCTTCTCTGAGCTAGTTCGTCAAGAGCGTTTAATCGTTGTTGAAAGCTTCTCAGTTGATGCACCAAAAACTAAAGAGCTAACAGCTAAGCTGAAAGAACTTGAACTTAACGATGTTCTAATCGTTACTGGTGAAGTAGACGAGAATCTATTCTTAGCTGCGCGTAACCTGTACAAAGTTGACGTGCGTGACGTTACTGGTATCGACCCAGTTAGCCTAATCGCATTTGACAAGGTTCTTATGACTGCTGATGCAGTTAAGCAAGTTGAGGAGATGCTGGCATGATCCGTGAAGAGCGTCTACTAAAAGTTCTACGTGCACCGCACATCTCTGAAAAAGCAACTATGGCTGCTGAGAAAGCGAACACTATCGTTTTCAAAGTATCAATTGATGCTACTAAAAAAGAGATCAAAGCAGCTGTAGAAAAGCTATTTGAAGTTGAAGTTAAGTCTGTAAACACTCTTATCACTAAGGGTAAGACCAAGCGTCAAGGGCTACGCCAAGGCCGTCGTTCAGACGTGAAAAAAGCGTACGTTACTTTGAACGAAGGTCAAGATCTTGACTTTGTTGGCGGCGCGGAATAACAGGAGTAGTTGAAAAATGGCTATTGTTAAATGTAAGCCGACTTCGGCTGGTCGCCGTCACGTTGTTAAAGTTGTTAACGCTGACCTACACAAAGGTAAGCCTTACGCACCTCTTCTAGAGAAAAACTCTAAGAACGGTGGTCGTAACAACAACGGTCGTATCACAGTACGTCACATCGGTGGTGGTCACAAACAACACTATCGTGTGATTGACTTTAAACGTACTAAAGATGGTATCCCAGCGAAAGTTGAGCGTCTTGAATACGATCCAAACCGTAGCGCAAACATCGCTCTAGTTCTGTACGCAGACGGTGAGCGTCGTTACATCCTTGCACCTAAAGGTGTTCAAGCTGGTGATGCTATCCAGTCTGGTGCTGATGCACCAATCAAAGCTGGTAACGCACTTCCAATGCGTAACATCCCAGTAGGTTCAACTGTACATAACGTTGAACTTAAGCCTGGTAAAGGTGGTCAGCTAGCTCGTTCGGCTGGTGCATATGCTCAAATCGTTGCTCGCGACGGTGCATACGTAACTATCCGTCTACGTTCTGGCGAAATGCGCAAAGTATTGTCTGAAGGCCGTGCAACAGTCGGTGAAGTAGGCAACGCAGAGCACATGCTACGTGAATTAGGTAAAGCTGGTGCAAGCCGTTGGCGTGGTGTTCGTCCTACCGTTCGCGGTGTGGTAATGAACCCGGTTGACCACCCACATGGTGGTGGTGAAGGCCGTACGTCTGGTGGTCGTCACCCAGTTTCTCCTTGGGGTATGCCAACTAAAGGCTACAAAACTCGTAGCAACAAACGCACCGACAAGTACATCGTACGTCGTCGCAATAAGTAATCTATTTAAGAGGATAAGCCATGCCACGTTCTCTCAAGAAAGGTCCTTTTATTGACCTACACTTGCTGAAGAAGGTAGAGAAAGCGGTGGAAAGCGGAGACAAAAAGCCTATTAAGACTTGGTCCCGTCGTTCAATGATCATTCCTACAATGATCGGTTTGACCATCGCTGTCCATAATGGTCGTCAACACGTTCCAGTTTTCGTAACTGACGAGATGATCGGTCACAAACTTGGTGAATTTGCACCAACTCGCACTTACCGCGGCCATGTCGTGGATAAGAAAGCTAAGAAGCGTTAAGGAGTAAATGATGGAAGCATTAGCTAAACATAACTTTGCTCGCATTTCGCCTCAGAAAGCTCGCTTAGTTGCAGATCAAATTCGCGGTAAGAAAGTTGACCAAGCTCTAGAACTTCTAACATTCAGCAACAAGAAAGCTGCTGAGCTAGTTAAGAAAGTTCTTGAGTCAGCAATCGCTAACGCGGAACATAACGAAGGTGCTGACATTGACGATCTACGTGTCGCTAAAATCTTCGTAGATGAGGGCCCTGTCATGAAGCGTATTATGCCTCGTGCTAAAGGCCGTGCGGATCGTATCTTGAAGCGTTCAAGCCACATTACTGTGGTTGTCGCAGATCGCTAAGAGACTAGGAGAGTAAGCAATGGGTCAAAAAGTACATCCTAATGGTATTCGTCTAGGCATCGTTAAGCCTTGGAATGCTACATGGTTTGCTAATACCAAAGATTTCGCTGACAACCTAGACGGCGACTTCAAGGTACGTCAGTTCCTAACTAAAGAACTGTCAAAAGCGTCTCTTTCACGTATCGTTATCGAGCGTCCAGCGAAGAGCATCCGTGTGACTATTCACACTGCTCGTCCAGGCGTTGTTATCGGTAAGAAAGGCGAAGACGTTGAGAAGCTACGCACAGCTGTAGCTAAAATTGCAGGTGTACCAGCGCAAATCAACATCGCTGAAGTACGCAAGCCTGAGCTAGACGGTCAATTAGTGGCTGATAGCATCGCGTCTCAACTAGAGCGTCGCGTTATGTTCCGTCGTGCTATGAAGCGTGCGGTACAAAATGCTATGCGTCTAGGCGCTAAAGGTATCAAAGTGGAAGTAAGTGGCCGTCTAGGCGGTGCTGAAATTGCACGTTCTGAGTGGTACCGTGAAGGCCGTGTGCCTCTACACACTCTACGTGCTGACATTGATTACGCAACTTCTTCAGCTCACACCACATACGGTGTAATCGGCGTTAAAGTTTGGATCTTCAAGGGCGAAATCCTTGGTGGTATGCCAGCTGCAAACGCTGTTGAGCCTAAGGCTGATAAGCCTGCGAAGAAACCGCGTAAAGGCCGTAAGTAAGGAGTCGACAGATGCTACAACCTAAACGTACTAAGTTCCGTAAGGTTCATACTGGTCGTAACCGTGGTCTGGCAAAAGGTACTGAAGTTAGCTTTGGTTCTTTTGGTTTGAAAGCTGTAGGCCGTGGTCGCCTAACTGCTCGTCAAATCGAAGCGGCACGTCGTGCGATGACACGTCACATTAAGCGTCAAGGTAAAATCTGGATCCGTGTGTTCCCAGACAAACCAATCACTGAAAAACCACTTGAAGTTCGTCAAGGTAAGGGTAAAGGTAACGTTGAGTACTGGGTAGCCCAAATCCAACCTGGTAAGGTTATGTACGAAGTTGATGGTGTACCTGAAGAATTGGCTCGTGAAGCGTTCCGCCTAGCGGCACGTAAACTGCCATTCAAGACTACATTTGTAACTAAGCAGGTGATGTGATGAAAGCACTAGATCTACGCGAAAAGAGCGTTGAAGAGCTTAACACTGAGTTATTGGCGTTGCTTAAAGAGCAGTTCAACTTGCGCATGCAAGCTGCAACTGGTCAACTACAGCAAACTCATACTCTGAAAGCTGTCCGCCGTGATATCGCACGTGTGAAAACTGTTTTGACTGAGAAGGCAGGCGCATAATGAGCGACAAAATTCGTACCCAACAAGGTCGTGTTACTAGCGACAAGATGGACAAGTCTATCACTGTTGCTATCGAGCGTTTCGTAAAGCACCCAATCTACGGTAAATTCGTTAAGCGCACGACTAAAGTACACGCACATGATGAGAACAACGAATGTGGCCTCGGCGACTTAGTTGAAATCAAAGAGTGTCGTCCACTGTCTAAGACTAAGTCTTGGACTTTGGTAAAAGTTCTAGAGAAAGCTAAGATCTAATTAGTTTTTTCTGACTGAATAAACGGCTCCAAAAATATTTTTGGGGCCGTTTATTTTTTGACTACCCAATATAAAAAAAGGGTGGTACAATTCGCGTCCCTTTAAAGAGGCAGCCCGACCCGTGATGGGTCTAGTTTTTAATATTTAGCGGAGCACTAACATGATCCAAATGCAAAGTATGCTGGACGCAGCTGATAACTCAGGCGCTCGCAGCGTAATGTGTATTAAGGTTCTGGGTGGCTCTCACCGTCGTTACGCCCACGTTGGCGACATCATTAAAGTTACTGTTAAGGAAGCAATTCCTCGCGGTAAAGTTAAGAAAGGTGATGTACTGAAGGCGGTGGTAGTTCGCACCCGTAAAGGCGTTCGTCGTCCAGACGGTTCTGTCATTCGCTTCGACCGTAACGCTTGCGTACTGTTAAACAACAACAGTGAGCAACCTATCGGTACACGTATCTTTGGTCCAGTGACACGTGAACTTCGTAATGCGAAATTCATGAAAATTGTCTCACTGGCTCCAGAAGTTCTGTAAGGAGCACGTAAAAGATGGCAGCTAAAATCCGTCGTAATGACGAAGTAATCGTTCTTGCTGGTAAAGATAAAGGCAAGAAAGGTAAAGTAACTAAGGTACTAGCAACTGGTAAAGTTATCGTAGAAGGTATCAACCTTGTTAAGAAACACCAGAAACCTGTTCCTGCACTAGGCATCCAAGGCGGTGTTGTAGAGCAAGAAGCAGCGATCGACGTTTCTAACTTGGCAATCTTCAACGCAGCTACTGGTAAAGCTGACCGTGTCGGTTTCCGTTTTGAAGATGGTAAGAAAGTTCGTTTCTTTAAATCTAACAACGAAATCGTTTCTAACTAATAGAAGTAATTTGGAGTTCTACTATGGCGAAACTGCATGATTACTACAAGTCGTCTGTAGTCGCTGATCTGACCAAACAGTTCAGTTACACAAGCGTCATGCAAGTCCCTAGAATTGAGAAAATCACCCTCAATATGGGCGTTGGTGAAGCAATCAACGATAAGAAACTACTAGAAAACGCAGCTTCTGATATGGCGACCATCTCTGGTCAAAAGCCACTTATCACTAAAGCGCGTAAATCTGTAGCTGGTTTCAAAATCCGTGAAGGCTACCCAATTGGTTGTAAAGTAACCTTGCGTGGCGAGCGCATGTGGGATTTTCTGGAGCGTTTGATTTCTATCGCTCTTCCACGTGTACGAGATTTCCGTGGTGTTAGCGCTAAGTCTTTTGACGGACGCGGTAACTACAGCATGGGCGTTCGCGAGCAAATCATCTTCCCGGAAATCGACTATGATAAAGTCGATCGTGTACGCGGTCTTGATATTACTATCACGACTACCGCGTCTACCGATGAGGAAGGCCGAGCTCTGCTGGCTGCCTTTAACTTCCCATTCCGCAAGTAAGGTGACGGGTTACTGTTATGGCTAAAAATTCAATGAAAGCGCGCGAAGCTAAGCGTGCAAAGCTAGTAGCACAGTACGCAGAAAAGCGTGCAGCGCTTAAAGCTACAATCAGCGATGTAAACGCATCTGAAGAAGATCGTTGGAATGCGGTTCTTAAACTGCAATCTCTTCCACGTGATTCAAGTGCATCACGTCAGCGCAACCGTTGTAACCAAACTGGTCGTCCACACGGTTACCTACGTAAGTTCGGTTTAAGCCGTATCAAAGTTCGCGAAGCTTGCATGAAAGGCGAGATTCCTGGGCTTCGTAAGGCTAGCTGGTAATTGCCACTTAATCATTTGGAGTAAAGACTATGAGCATGCAAGATCCGATTTCGGATATGCTGACCCGTGTTCGTAACGGTCAGGCAGCAAACAAAGTTGCTGTAAAAATGCCTTCTTCAAAGCTTAAAGTTGCAATTGCTGCACTACTTAAAGCTGAAGGTTACATCGTAGACTTCGCTGTTGAAAGCGGAGCAAAACCTGAGCTAGAAATCACTCTTAAGTATTTCCAAGCTAAACCAGTAATTGAGCAAATCAAACGTGTTTCACGTCCTGGTCTTCGTGTTTACAAGAAGAAAGGCGAACTACCTTCTGTAATGGGTGGTCTTGGTATTGCTGTTGTTTCAACGTCAAAGGGTCTTATGTCTGACCGTGCTGCTCGTAAAGCAGGTCTAGGCGGCGAAATCCTTTGCTACGTAGCATAATTAAGGAGTAGAACATGTCTCGTGTTGCTAAAGCACCTGTCGCTATTCCAGCTGGCGTAGAGGTGAAATTGAACGGTCAAGAGATCACTGTAAAGGGCGCTAAGGGTGAATTAACTCGCGTTCTTAATGATGCAGTTGTGATCGCTCAAGAAGACAACAACCTAACATTCGGCCCTGTTGAAGGTGCTGCTAATGCTTGGGCACAAGCAGGTACTGCTCGTGCACTAGTAAACAACATGGTTGTTGGTGTTACTGAAGGCTTTACTAAGAAGCTAACTCTTAAGGGTGTAGGTTACCGTGCTGCTATGAAAGGCAACGCTGTAGCGTTAACTCTAGGCTTCTCTCACCCAGTTGAGCACGAGTTGCCAGTGGGTATTAAAGCCGAGTGTCCAAGCCAAACTGAAATTGTTCTAACTGGTTGCGATAAGCAAGTAGTTGGTCAAGTTGCGGCTGACATTCGTTCTTACCGCGCGCCTGAGCCTTATAAAGGTAAAGGTATTCGTTACGCAGATGAAAATGTGCGTACTAAAGAAGCTAAGAAGAAGTAAGGTAACACTATGGATAAGAAAGCATCTCGCATCCGTCGTGCTACACGTGCACGTCGTAAGATTGCAGAACTGGGTGCAACTCGCCTAGTAGTACACCGTACTCCTCGTCACGTGTACGCACAAGTGATTGCAGCTAATGGCTCTGAGGTTATCGCAGCAGCATCTACTGTAGAAAAAGCGATCCGTGAGCAAGTTAAATACACTGGTAACGTTGATGCAGCTAAGGCAGTTGGTAAAGCTGTTGCTGAGCGCGCTCTTGAAAAAGGCGTAACAGCAGTTGCATTTGATCGTTCTGGTTTCCAATACCACGGTCGAGTAGCGGCGCTAGCAGAATCTGCTCGCGAAGCTGGTCTGAAATTCTAAGGTAGGGTTGGAAGATGGCTAAAGAACAACAAGTTCAAGCGAATGATTTGCAAGAAAAATTAATCGCTGTTAACCGTGTTTCTAAAACGGTTAAAGGTGGTCGAATCATGAGCTTCACTGCACTAACTGTAGTTGGTGACGGTAACGGTCGTGTAGGTTTCGGTTACGGCAAAGCTCGTGAAGTACCTGCTGCGATTCAAAAAGCAATGGAAAAAGCACGTCGTAACATGACTACGATCGCGCTTAACGAAGGCACTCTTCACCACCCGGTGAAAGGTCGCCACTCGGGCTCTAAAGTTTACATGCAGCCAGCTGCAGAAGGTACGGGTGTTATCGCAGGTGGTGCGATGCGTGCAGTACTAGAAGTTGCAGGTGTACACAACGTACTATCTAAAGCATATGGTTCAACGAACCCTATCAACATCGTTCGTGCAACGATCGATGCTCTAGCTAGCGTTAAGTCACCGGAAATGGTTGCTGCTAAGCGTGGTCTAACTGTTGAATCTATTTCGGAGTAAGAACACGATGGCAACTATTAAAGTAACTCAAACTAAAAGCTCAATTGGTCGCCTACCTAAGCACAAAGCTACTTTGCGCGGATTAGGCCTTCGTAAAATCAACCATACAGTAGAACTTGAAGATACTCCGTGTGTACGCGGTATGATCAACAAGGTTTACTACATGGTTAAAGTTGAGGAGTAATCATAATGTTTTTGAATACTCTAGCACCGGCTGCAGGTTCTAAGCCTTCTAAGAAGCGCGTAGGTCGTGGTATCGGTTCAGGCCTAGGTAAAACTGGTGGCCGTGGCCATAAAGGTCAAAAGTCGCGTTCAGGCGGTAAAGTTCGTCCAGGTTTCGAAGGCGGTCAGATGCCATTGAAACAACGTCTACCAAAATTCGGTTTCACTTCTCGTAAGAGTCTAGTGTCTGCTGAAGTTCGTCTAGCTGAGCTAGCGAAAGTAACAGGTGACGTGGTTGATCTAAACAGCTTGAAAGCTGCAAACGTTGTTACAAAGAACATCGAGTTTGTTAAAGTTGTTCTTTCTGGCGAGATCAGCAAGGCAGTGACTGTAAAAGGTCTGCGTGTTACTAAAGGCGCGCAAGCTGCAATCGAAGCTGCAGGCGGTAAAATCGAGGCATAATCTCGAGGATTGAGGTACAGATGGCTAAGAAACCAGGACAAGATTTTCGTAGTGCTCAGGGCGGCTTGGGTGAGTTAAAATCGCGCTTATTATTCGTAATTGGTGCACTTTTAGTATTCCGAGCGGGTTCTTTTGTGCCGATTCCTGGTATTGACGCAGCTGTACTTGCCGATTTGTTCGAACAGCAAAAAGGTACCATCGTTGAAATGTTTAACATGTTCTCCGGTGGTGCTCTTTCGCGTGCATCTATCTTTGCATTGGGCATCATGCCGTATATTTCGGCATCTATTGTTGTTCAATTGCTTACAGTAGTTCATCCAGCGTTAGCGGAACTCAAGAAAGAGGGTGAAGCAGGCCGTCGTAAGATAAGCCAATATACGCGTTATGGCACGCTTGTACTTGCAACATTCCAAGCTATTGGTATCGCAACAGGTCTACCAAACATGGTCAACAATCTGGTCGTTATCGACCAAACCATGTTTACCCTAATTGCTACCGTGAGTTTAGTAACTGGCACCATGTTCCTTATGTGGTTAGGTGAACAAATTACAGAGCGCGGAATTGGTAACGGTATTTCGTTACTTATCTTTGCAGGTATTGTTGCTGGATTGCCTTCAGCAATCGGACATACTATCGAGCAAGCGCGTCAAGGTGAACTGCATGTACTTCTTCTGTTGTTGATTGCGGTAGTTGCTTTTGCTGTTATTTACTTCGTTGTTTTCATGGAGCGTGGTCAGCGTCGAATCGTCGTTAACTATGCGAAACGCCAACAAGGTCGTAAAGTTTTTGCAGCGCAAAGCACACACTTGCCATTGAAAATTAATATGGCTGGTGTGATACCTGCGATTTTTGCATCAAGTATTATCCTGTTCCCAGGAACACTGGCTCAGTGGTTTGGTCAGAACGGTGAGAGCAGCACATTTGGTTGGTTAACTGATGTGTCATTAGCTCTTAGCCCAGGTCAACCTCTGTATGTAATGCTTTATGCAGCAGCGATTATATTCTTCTGTTTCTTCTATACAGCGTTGGTATTTAACCCACGTGAAACAGCAGATAACTTGAAGAAGTCAGGTGCATTCGTACCCGGTATCCGCCCAGGAGAACAGACAGCGAAATATATCGATAAAGTGATGACACGTTTAACCTTAGCGGGTGCGTTATACATTACCTTTATCTGTCTGATCCCTGAGTTCATGATGGTCGCATGGAACGTACGTTTCTATTTCGGCGGAACATCACTACTTATCGTAGTTGTTGTAATCATGGACTTTATGGCACAGGTTCAGACGCATATGATGTCTAATCAATATGAGTCTGTGTTGAAAAAAGCGAACCTGAAAGGCTACGGTCGATAATTCGACTATAATTCCTTCAGGTCAGATTTACGGAGTTTAGCAATGAAAGTTCGTGCTTCCGTTAAAAAAATCTGCCGTAACTGTAAAGTTATCAAGCGTAACGGTGTCGTTCGCGTGATTTGCAGTGAGCCAAAGCATAAACAACGCCAAGGCTAATTAGCAGAAATTTTTACTTGAAAATTAAAGGTTGGTCGAGTATATTCCTCGGCCTACCTTTTGCGTGCAAAAGAAGTAGTATGCCGCAGCGTATCCTCTACGGGCTTTGCTGCGGATAATTCTTTATATAAAGTACCTAGGAGTGAATAGTGGCCCGTATAGCAGGCATTAACATTCCTGATCAAAAGCATGCTGTTATCGCATTAACTGCGATCTACGGCATCGGTAAAACTCGCTCGCAAGCTATTCTTGCTGAAGTGGGTATTGCTGAAGATGTTAAGATCAGTGAACTAACTGAAGAGCAGATCGATCAACTGCGTGATGGTGTAGCTAAATACACTGTAGAGGGTGATCTACGTCGTGAAGTTTCCATGAACATCAAGCGTCTTATGGACCTTGGTTGTTACCGTGGTCTTCGTCATCGTCGCAGTCTACCACTACGTGGACAGCGTACTAAAACCAATGCTCGCACCCGTAAGGGTCCGCGTAAGCCGATCAAGAAATAATCGGGAAGGGTAAGTACAATGGCTAAACAACCAACACGCGCACGTAAGCGCGTACGCAAGCAAGTTGCTGATGGCGTAGCGCATATCCACGCATCTTTCAACAACACAATCGTGACTATTACTGACCGTCAAGGTAACGCTCTAGCATGGGCTACTGCAGGTGGTTCAGGTTTCCGTGGTTCTCGTAAGTCTACTCCGTTCGCTGCACAGGTTGCTGCAGAACGTTGTGCTGAAATGGCTAAAGAATACGGCCTAAAGAACTTGGAAGTTATGGTTAAGGGTCCTGGTCCAGGTCGTGAATCTACTGTTCGCGCACTGAACGCAGCTGGTTTCCGTATCACTAACATCGTTGATGCGACACCAATCCCTCATAACGGTTGTCGTCCACCTAAGAAACGTCGCGTATAACGTTTCTGGGAACATTGGAGAAAGATCATGGCAAGATATTTGGGTCCTAAGCTTAAGCTTAGCCGTCGCGAAGGCACTGACTTATTTCTTAAGTCTGGTGTACGCGCGATCGATACCAAGTGTAAAATTGAGAACGCACCAGGTGTACACGGCGCTCGTCGCGGTCGTCTATCTGAGTATGGCGTTCAGCTTCGTGAGAAGCAAAAAGTTCGTCGTATCTATGGCGTACTAGAAAAACAATTCCGTAACTACTACAAAGAAGCTGCTCGCCTTAAAGGCAACACGGGTGAAAACCTACTTCAGCTTCTAGAAGGTCGTCTAGACAACGTAGTTTACCGCATGGGCTTTGGCGCAACTCGCGCAGAAGCACGTCAGCTAGTTAGCCATAAAGCTATCCTAGTTAACGGTAAAGTTGTAAACGTTCCTTCTTTCAATGTTGCGGCTAACGACGTTGTTACAATCCGTGAAAAAGCTAAAAAGCAATCACGTATCGCTGCTGCTCTAGAAGTTGCAGAACAACGCGAAAAACCAACTTGGATTGAAGTAGATGCGAGCAAGATGGAAGGTACTTTCAAGCGTTTGCCTGAACGTTCTGATCTATCAGCTGACATCAACGAACAATTGATCGTCGAGCTTTACTCTAAGTAAGGTTTAAACTAAAGAGAGGACACAATGCAGGGTTCTGTAACAGAATTTCTTAAGCCACGTCTTGTTGACATCGAACAGATCAGCACGACACACGCAAAAGTAACTCTTGAGCCATTAGAGCGTGGTTTTGGCCACACTCTTGGTAATGCACTTCGCCGTATTTTACTATCTTCTATGCCGGGTTGTGCCGTAACAGAAGTGGAAATTGAAGGCGTACTTCATGAGTACAGCACTAAAGAAGGCGTTCAAGAAGATATTCTTGAAATCCTACTAAACCTTAAAGGTTTGGCTGTTCGCGTTGCCGAAGGCAAAGATGAAGTGTTCATTACACTAAACAAATCAGGCTCGGGCCCTGTGGTTGCAGGTGACATCACCCATGATGGTGATGTAGAGATCGCTAACCCAGAACACGTTATTTGCCATCTAACAGATAGCAATGCTGAAATCGCTATGCGTATTAAAGTAGAACGTGGTCGTGGTTATGTTCCAGCTTCAGCCCGTATCCATACTGAAGAAGATGAGCGTCCAATCGGTCGTTTGCTTGTAGATGCGACTTTCAGCCCAGTAGACAAAATTGCTTACTCGGTTGATGCAGCTCGTGTTGAACAGCGTACTGACTTAGACAAGCTTGTTATCGATATGGAAACAAACGGAACTTTAGAACCTGAGGAAGCAATCCGTCGTGCAGCAACTATTCTTGCTGAACAATTGGATGCGTTCGTAGATCTTCGAGATGTACGTGTACCTGAGGAGAAAGAAGAGAAGCCGGAATTCGATCCGATCCTACTCCGTCCTGTAGACGATCTTGAACTAACAGTTCGCTCTGCTAACTGTCTGAAAGCAGAAGCGATTCACTACATCGGTGATCTAGTACAGCGCACTGAGGTTGAGCTACTTAAAACGCCTAACCTTGGTAAAAAATCTCTTACTGAGATTAAAGACGTGCTTGCATCACGTGGTCTTTCTCTGGGCATGCGCCTAGAAAACTGGCCGCCAGCGTCTATCGCTGAAGATTAATCGATATTAGTTAGAAGGATTAGGTCATGCGCCATCGTAAGAGTGGTCGTCAACTCAACCGCAACAGCTCACATCGTAAAGCGATGTTCAGCAATATGGCTAGCTCTCTTGTACGTCATGAAGTTATCAAGACTACATTGCCAAAAGCAAAAGAGCTACGTCGCGTAGTTGAGCCATTGATTACACTAGCTAAGACTGACAGCGTTGCTAACCGTCGTCTTGCATTTGCTCGCACTCGTGATAACGAAGTTGTAGCAAAATTATTTAACGAACTAGGTCCACGTTTTGCTGCTCGTCAGGGCGGTTACACTCGTATCCTAAAAGCTGGCTTCCGTGCTGGCGATAAAGCTCCAATGGCTTACATTGAGCTTGTAGATCGTCCAGAAGCAGAAGTTGCTGCTGAGTAATCAGTCAGTTCGCTAAACAGAAAGCCGAGCATTTATGCTCGGCTTTTTTGTGCCTGAAATTTGCGATGTTCGTTCTTTGTTTTCCAAACAACAATCATTGTGCCACCAACACTATTAGTTATCGTTATTGCTGCTCAATCAGGAATCATTGTAAATGAACCAGTTATCCCTGCTTTCGCAGGAATAACGGTTATCTCGTTTTGCTTTTGTTAAGCATTCAACGCTTGTTCCAAATCTTCAAGAATGTCATCAATGTGCTCAATTCCGACAGACAAACGAATCATTTCTGGAGAAACCCCTGCTTGTTTCTGTTCTGCTTCAGATAACTGACGGTGTGTTGTTGATGCAGGATGACAAGCCAGTGACTTTGCATCACCGATGTTTACTAAACGCTTAAAAATCTTCAGTGCATCGTAAAAGCGAACACCGGCATCGTATCCATCCTTAAGGCCGAAAGATAAAATTCCGGAAGGTTTGCCTTTCATGTATTTCTGGGCAAGTGAATAGAATTTTGAATCTTCTAACCCTGCATAGCTCACCCAACTCACTTTGTCGTGGTTTTGTAGATATTGAGCGACTTTGAGTGCGTTTTCACAATGACGCTCCATGCGTAGTGATAGGGTTTCCAAGCCCTGCATTAACATAAACGCGTTCATAGGTGACATAGCTGAGCCGGTGTTGCGAAGCGGTACTGTACGAGCTCGACCAATAAATGCAGCAGGACCGAAAGCTTCGGTATACACAACATCATGATATGAAGGCTCAGGACTGTTTAAGGTTGGAAAGCGTTCTTTGTGTTCACTCCAAGGAAACTTACCGGAGTCAATGATCATTCCACCGAGCGTTGTGCCATGTCCACCAACATACTTAGTTAATGAATGCACCACAATATCAGCACCAAACTCAATCGGTTTACATACAGCCGGCGAAGCAACGGTGTTATCTACAATAACTGGAACCCCTTGCGCATGTGCCAACTCAGCGACTCGTTCTAAATCAACAATGTTACCTGCTGGGTTACCAATAGATTCACAATAAACAGCTTTGGTTTTTTCATCGATCAATGCGGCTAAGCTTTCAGGACTATCATCTTTGGCAAAGCGTACTTCAATGCCCATGTTAGGGAACATGTGGGCAAACAGGGTGTAAGTACCACCATACAGTTGCGGTGTGGAAACAATATTATCGCCAGCTTGAGCCAAGGTTAGAATAGCGTAATGAATCGCTGCGCTTCCTGCACTAACAGCCAGACCTGCAATACCGCCTTCTAATGCTGCCATTCGCTTTTCTAGTACATCATTAGTCGGGTTCATGATACGAGTATAGATGTTGCCTGCGACGGCTAGGTTGAACAAGTCAGCTCCGTGTTGAGCATTATCAAATTCGTAGGCGACAGTTTGATAAATAGGCGTTGCCACTGATTTAGTTGTGGGGTCGGTTTCGTAGCCGAAATGTATAGCTAAAGTCTCGTCTTTCATTACTCTTTTACTCATCCTTGGAAAAATAAAAGAATTGCACACAGATTAGGCAACAGACAAGAAGAAATGTGATTGTTTTTTTATGCAGCAATAAACGCGTCACAAATGTGTATGTGTGGCGCGTTAGCGGACAGAGTTATTGCCACAGAGAGCTTAGTGAGCCTAACAAATCTGAAGATGCGCCTTGGCTGGTTAGGTACTGCAAGACCAGTGGAGCAAATTGCGAAACCATACTCGAATCTAATCCCAGTTTATTGAACACATTGTTCACCGCTTCCATATCAGCAATTTTAGCGATTGCACTGCTTGATTCCGAAAGGCTGGTTAGTTGATTTAGCCCAGGCAATAAGGTTTCCAGTTCAGAGCTATTAGAGTCAGAAAGCTGGTTTTGAGCAAGAGCCAATAAGCTACCAACACCTCCGGCTGCTTGTGTCTGAGAAACAGGAAGCTGACTGGTGATTTGTGTCAGTAACGCCGAGTTAGATTCTGTTTGAGATAAAGTACTGCTAACCATACTTGAGAGATCGTTACTTTCACTGAGTTTGCTCAAGAATGCGTAGCTAGGAGCGGTAAAAATGGTACTAGCAAGCACAGTGGCTATGATGGATTTGTTCATTCTGATTCTCACGGGCGTATAAAGTTGGATATCTTAAGTCTAGATAAAAAAAGCGACGCTGAGCGCCGCTTTATTCATCAAATTTCGCAATATTCTGAATTACAGAATAGCAAGTAGTTCTACTTCGAATACTAGAGCTGCGAAAGGAGGAATCGCTGCACCTGCACCACGCTCGCCGTATGCAAGGTCGTGTGGGATGTACAGTTTCCACTTAGAACCAACAGGCATCAATTGTAGAGCTTCAACCCAACCTTTGATTACGCCAGTTACAGGGAATTCAGCTGGCTGACCGCGAGACACAGAGCTGTCAAATACAGTGCCGTCTACTAGCTCACCGTGGTAGTGAACACGTACTGATTTGTCAGCAGATGGGATTTCACCAGTACCTTCAGTAATCACTTCGTACTGTAGACCTGAATCTAGTACAGTCACTTCTGAACGTAGAGCGTTATCTTGAAGGAAAGTTTCGCCTTCAACAGCAGCAACTTTAGCCGCTTCTTGACGAGCTTCTTCTGCACGAGTGTGCATCGCTTGTAGAGCTTGGTTGATCTCGTCTACTTCGATAGCTGGCATGTCGCCAACTAGTGCTGTTGCAATACCAGCAGCAATAGCGTCAACGTTAAGACCTTCTAGACCACTACCTGCTAGTTGCTGGCCCATTTGTAGACCGATACCGTAGCTAGCTTTCTGTTCAACGGTTTCAAATTTAACTTCAGACATAAATGTCACTCTTTTTAAGATAAAACAAAGTCCAAAGGATACCAGTTTCGAGCTAGCGATGAAACGCCAGAACCCAATTCGTTTGATAAACTCTAACTGAACCGTTGTGTTGAAGTGACTTCTGCATATAAGGTGTGACTAAACGCAGATCCCAAAGAAAAATCTTCAAGATTGTGTAAAGCTTTATTAGATAACAGGGTGAGGCTCTATACTCATGGCTCTTGAGTTTTTATACTGAGTCTACGAAGTAAAGGAACGGATAAAAATGAACCGTCGACATAAGAAAAAGCAGCAGACAGATTACATTGCATTGGCTCAGGATAAGTGGAACGCTATTGATTGGCAGACTTATCTCGACAACGTGAAGCGTTTTTGGACGCTATTACCGAAGTTTCACCAAAAGGCACTGATGGTATTGATACCGTTAGTACTTGTTATTGGTTTGATTCCATTCCCAGATAACGCTAGCTCAAATTCTGCCGAACCAGTTAATAAGCGTGTCGAACTTGATATCAATACTCGTGGACTAAGCGAACAAAAAGTATCGAACACTTCGCCTTTGGAATCGAATGCCTGGCGCGAATATACGGTACAGAAAGGGGATACGCTTTCTCAAGTTTTCCGTGTGAACGATTTACCAATGGTAGATCTTAACGCCTTAGTCAAAATAGAGGGGGCAGACAAGCCGCTCAGTCATATCCAGCAAGGTCAGCTTATCCGTTTCAAATTGGCAGAAGAAGGCAAACTGGATATTTTGCAGTTAGAGAAAAACGGGCAATCAGTGATGTTTTTCCGACTTTCTGAAGGCGGTTTTGGCCGCAGTAAATAAAGCCAACTGCGGCATCTATTCTCTATGATGGGATAACAGCGCGTTTCATATCGATATGTGGGATCCCATCTTCCAAATACATATCCGATGTTTTGACAAATCCATGTCGTTGATAGAATTCCGCCAAATGTTCTTGCGCGCCGATTTCTATTTCTTCATTCGGCCATATTTTCTGGCATTGAAACAATGCTTCTTCTAGTAGCTGATGGCCTAACCCTGAACCTCGTTTTGCCGATTTGGTTGCCACTCGTCCGATACTGATGCTCGGGTAACTGACGCCTTTTTCTAGTAGTCGCGCACAAGCAATGATTTCATCGTTGTCGTAGCCCAGAAGATGAAATACACCATCAAGATGATCTTTGCTGTCCAGCTCAGGATAAGGGCAATTTTGTTCTACGACGAAGACATCAACTCTTAACTTTAAAAGCTCATAAAGCTGTTGCGTTGTTAGTTGTGAAAATGGAAGGCATTGCCAAGTTAGCATCTGCAACAAACTCCTTGTTATGGTTGGTGTTTGACAATTTATCAGTTAGAAGTGGAGAAAGCATTACAGATGTGCCAGTTCGCTAATTTAAATTAATCGAATATTCATTGGTGCTTGTCACAAAAACATTGATAATAGGCGCCTTAATTTTTCGTATAACCAAAGGACGTCCCCTTGAGTGATACTTCATTTTCGGCTTTAAACCTAAAGCCAGAATTGCTTTCTAACCTAGAAACTATCGGCTTTACAAAAATGACGCCGATACAAGCACAATCGTTGCCAGCGATTCTAAAAGGACAGGATGTCATTGGCCAAGGAAAAACAGGGTCAGGTAAAACCGCAGCATTTGGACTTGGCGTTTTGTCTAACTTAGACGTAAAACGTTTCCGAGTTCAGGCATTGGTACTGTGTCCGACTCGTGAATTAGCTGACCAGGTGGCAACGGATATTCGTACTCTTGCTCGTGCTATTCACAATATTAAAGTGTTGACGCTTTGTGGCGGTATGCCAATGGGCCCGCAAATAGGCTCTCTAGAGCACGGCGCACATATTTTGGTGGGTACGCCAGGACGTATTCTTGATCACCTAAGTAAAGATCGCATCGATTTGAGTGAGCTGAATACTCTTGTATTGGATGAAGCGGATCGTATGCTGGATATGGGTTTCCAAGATGCGCTAGAAGCGATCATCGATCAAGCTCCTGCTAAGCGTCAGACTTTGCTATTTAGTGCTACCTATCCGGATTCAATTCAGCAGATCGCGCAGAAAGTGACCCATGATGCGCTGATGATTAAAGTGGCAGCAACTCATGATACTTCAAGCATCAAGCAGTATTTCTATAAAGTCGAAGGCAGCGATGCTCGTGACGATGCATTAGAAGCATTGTTACTTAAGTACCAGCCTGAATCTTCAGTGGTGTTCTGTAATACCAAACGCGAAGTTCAGCATGTAGCTGATGAGCTTCATCATCGTGGTTTTAGTGTGATTGAACTACACGGTGACATGGAACAACGTGAACGTGACCAAGCACTAGTACAGTTTGCTAACAAGAGTATTTCTATTCTGGTTGCAACGGACGTGGCGGCTCGAGGTCTAGACGTTGATAATTTAGATGCTGTGTTTAACTTCGAGCTTTCTCGCGACCCAGAAGTACACGTACACCGTATTGGTCGTACTGGTCGCGCAGGAAGTAAAGGCCTGGCATTTAGCTTTTTTAGTGAGAAAGAGATGTACCGTGTAGCTCAAATTGACGAGTACATGGATATTGCTATCGAACCAACAACTTTGCCGCAGAAGCCATCGGGTGTAGCTCCGTATCAAGCGTCTATGGTGACAATCCAGATTGATGGCGGGAAGAAGCAGAAAGTGCGTGCCGGAGACATTTTAGGTGCGCTGACATCTGACGGTGAACTCTCTGCCGCTCACATCGGCAAAATTAACTTATCTGCCATGCGTTCTTATGTGGCAGTTGAGAAAGGTATCGCGAAAAAGGCATTGAGCAAATTGTCTAACGGCAAAATGAAAGGCCGTCAGTTCCGCGCTCGTTTCGTTAAGTAATCTTCCTTTACGCGAATTAAGCGATTAGGTCGCTTAATTCGTCTGGCGTAATACCTAAATAGGTGGCGAGGTGATGGTCACTAAGCCGCTCTATCAAATCTGGAAATTGCTGGGCAATGATTTGATATCGTTGTTCGGGTGTATAGAGTAACGAAAACCTTTCTTTATTCTCTTTATGAATCAGCTGTGCTTCCAGTAGCTTTACGTACATTGGGTGCAGTGTCGCTCGCCAATGCTGAATGACCTCTATAGGTAAACAAATGAGTGTCACAGGGCTTAGGGTTTCGAGCAAATAAGGCGCGGGCGAAAGCTTGGTGATAGCTTCACAATCTAAAATCCACTCTTGTCCCCAGAAGAACTCTTTACTTAGAGTGTCACCTTGAGATGTCAGGTAACTGGCGTGACACAAGCCTTCAAATACAAAATAGACATGACTTGGTTGCTCTCCTTGATTGACCAAAATATGGCGCGTCGGCAGTTCAAGTATCGATGATGCTTCGAATAACTCTAGAGTCTCGTTTTCATCCAGTCCGTAATCCTGCATCTGATGGAGAAATTCTTGGTAGATAGCTTGTTCTTGTGGAGTCATGCCTTGTCCTTGTCTTGCCATCGCTTATTCGCCTCAAATAAAAAAGCCGCAGCGTGTGCTGCGGCTGATATTTTACAGCAATCTAGACTTATTTTTGTAGATTGATACGGTAAACACCGAAACCTGCTTCGTCAGTAGCTACCAACTCCATTGGGTACTGACCTTTCTCTTTGATGAATTTCGCTGCTTTTTCACTTGGTGAAGTTTCGAAGCGAATATCCAGCTTGGTCTTAGACTTAATTGGTGCAAATGACCAGTTGTTGTCTGCGCTTGGTGTTACTTCACCTTGCTCTTTGCTTACACGAGCAATGTAGTCAGCAACTACGGTACGGTTTTCATCTGGTGAATCAAATGCGATGAAATCTGAACCTGTTCCTGGGAACTTGTTGCTGTAAGCGCGGTAGTTATTAGTCGCAATCAGGAACGTCTGCGCAGTATCAATAGGCTTACCTTTGTAAGTCAGGTTAACAATACGCTGAGAATCAGGATTGATAACTTTACAGTCGCCGTCGTATTTCGCTGGTTTAGTGATATCGATTTGGTAGTTCACACCATCGATCACGTCGAAGTTGTATGTGCGGAAACCGTCCCAGTCGAGTAGCGATTGTGGCTCGCTAGAGTTCACATCAATTTGTTTAAACTGACCCGCAGAACATTCCAACCACTCTTTGACTTCTTTACCTGATACTTTCAAAGTGACTAGCGTATTAGGGTATAGGTATAAGTCCGCTGCGTTACGGAAAGTAAGCTCACCAGATTCTACTTCAGTAAAGTTAGATGGGTCATTCTTACGACCGCCCGCTTTGAAAGGCGCGGCTGCTGAAAGCACAGGCAAACCGTCTAGGTTTGGATCGCCTTGAATAAAGCGTTCTACGTAATCTTTTTGTGCCAAGCTTACGATTTGAACTGTTGGGTCATCTTGTACTAACGCTAGGAAGCTGTACATCACGTCATTCGATTTACCAATCGGTTGGTTAACGAACTCACGAGTTCCTTTATGGTCTGCTTCAAGCGCTTTTACGATACCTGCATCTGCTTCAACCAGAGCTTTCTTGCTCGCTTTATCAAAGATAGGACGAGCTTCAGATTGACCATTGGTTACTGCCCATTTGCCATCTTTTTGCTCAAGAGTCAGATCCATTACCCCAACGTGGCTGCCCCAACGTCCCGGCATAACAGCCGTCACGCCATTGATGGTGCCTTTCTCAATGTCTGCGCCAGCAACTTTTGCAAACTCTTTGCTTGGGAACACGGCATGTGAGTGACCGAATGCGATAGCGTCAATGCCTGCTACTTTTGTTAAGTAGTAAACCGAGTTTTCCGCACCTGATTGATACTCTTCGGTAGAGATACCAGAGTGTGGAATCGCAACAATGACGTCAGCGCCTTTGGCTTTCATTTCTGGGATCAGCTTTTCAGCTGTTTTCTTAATGTCACGAGCAATCACACGGCCATCAAGGTTTTTCTTATCCCACACCATGATTTGAGGTGGAACGAAGCCGATGTAACCGACTTTAACTTCGTGCGCCTTGCCGTCAGTATCTTTGAAGGTGTGCGTTTTAATGATGTAAGGCTGGAATAGGTGCTCACCAGTTGATGCGTTGTAAACGTTGGCGTTGACGTAAGGGAACTTTGCATCGTTGATGGTTTCTTGGAGGAAATCTAAACCATAGTTAAATTCATGGTTACCAATGTTACCTACATCGTAAGAGAGTTGGTTCATTGCTTTGTAGACAGGGTGAACTTCGCCAGCTTTAATGCCTTTCGCTGCCATGTAGTCGCCCATTGGGCTACCTTGGATCAAGTCACCGTTATCAACCAGAATACTGTTGGTTGCTTCTTCGCGAGCTTGTTTTACTAACGTTGCTGCACGAGTCAAACCAATTTGTTCTGATGGCTTGTCTTTGTAATAGTCATAATCCATCACGTTAGTGTGAATATCAGTTGTCTCGATAATACGTAGTTTGATGGTATCCGCCATAGAGGGACCGGCCATGGTCAACAAACCACCTAAAATGGCAATCGATAGAGGTTTGACTGCAACTGTCATTGTGTACTCCAATTGATGAGGAAAAAGTGATTACTCGACAAATGTATCAAGTTATTATGAAACAATGATTTCACATTCTATAAAAATGTGAGGTTGAGCATTCAAATGCTGCGAAATGGTGCTAGTTGTCACCATTTCGCACCAAGATGTCACCACCCTAGTTTCTTAATATAGAAGCTCTTTTCTCCTTTGCTCACTCCCCATGCCAACTACTTATCAGTTTTTCGAATAAAAAATGAAATTTTAGAATTTCAGGTAATAAGAAGAAGTCACCATAATGCTTTCATCAATTGGTAAAGGATGACAATCATGGCTGGCTCAGAAAATGTTTCAACGCTGCCAAAGCAGAAAAAAACACGCTTAGTCGCTGTTGATGGCGCAGCACCAGAAAGCAAATGGACGAGTCTTTCTCGCAGTCAGCTTCAGGCGGGTGAAGTGGCATTAGTCGGTGCAGGACCGGGAGATCCAGAACTGCTGACGATTAAAGCGCTTAACTTGCTGCAACAGGCGGATGTGGTTTTGTACGACTACCTCGTCTCTGACGACATCATGGCTCTAGTTCCAACGGACACTATTTTGGTTTGTGTCGGTAAGCGAGCAGGTCACCACAGCGTTCCTCAGGAAAAAACCAATCAACTATTAGTGGATTTTGCTAAGCAAGGTCATCGAGTGGTCCGTATTAAAGGTGGCGATCCATTTATGTTTGGTCGCGGTGGTGAAGAGCTGGAAGTGCTGTTTGACGCGGGTATTAAGTTTCAGGTCATTCCGGGTATTACCGCAGCAGCAGGGGCGACCGCTTATGCAGGCATTCCTCTTACGCATCGTGACTTTGCTCAATCGGCTCTGTTTGTCACTGGTCATCTCAAAGACGAAGCGGCGGATATGGACTGGTCTACGCTGGCGCGTGGTAATCAGACTTTAGTGATTTATATGGGGTTGATGAAATCGAGCACCATCGCTCAGCAGCTCATTGAACATGGACGAAATGCATCAACACCGATTGCGATTATTGAACGTGGTACCCAATCATCCCAGAAAGTGTTCCGTGGTCAACTCGGTGAATTGCCCCAGCTTGCCGCGCACGCCCAGTCTCCTTCACTGATTGTGATTGGTGAAGTTGTAGCCTTGGCAGACAAGCTTCAATGGTTCAACGACAGCTCAACACGTCAAGAACAGTATCAATACGCATAAATACAATTATTGGTGGGCTGTTTGATTTTATAAACCCAAAGTCCGCCAAGCCATAAGGCAGCTAAAAGGAAGCACGCAAAATGGATCAACAACGCTTAACCCATTTAAAACAGCTTGAGGCCGAAAGCATTCACATTATTCGTGAAGTTGCTGCGGAGTTTGCAAACCCAGTGATGATGTATTCCATCGGTAAAGACTCATCCGTGATGCTTCATTTGGCTCGTAAAGCGTTTTATCCGGGCAAAATCCCATTCCCTCTTCTCCATGTTGATACTGACTGGAAATTCCGCGACATGATCGCGTTCCGTGACGCGACTGCGAAAAAGTATGGCTTTGAGCTTTTGGTACATAAGAACCCAGAAGGTATTGAAATGGGCATCAGCCCGTTCGTGCACGGTTCTTCAAAACATACCGACATCATGAAAACTCAGGGCTTAAAACAAGCGTTAAACAAGTACGGCTTTGATGCTGCCTTTGGTGGTGCCCGCCGTGATGAAGAGAAGTCTCGCGCAAAAGAGCGCGTGTATTCGTTCCGCGATAAGAACCATACCTGGGACCCTAAAAATCAGCGCCCAGAGCTTTGGAAAACCTATAACGGTCAGATCAACAAAGGCGAGAGTATTCGTGTGTTCCCGCTTTCAAACTGGACTGAATTAGATATCTGGCAATACATCTATCTGGAAAATATCGAAATCGTTCCGCTGTATCTCGCTGCGGTTCGTCCTGTCGTGGAAAGAGACAGCATGCTGATCATGGTGGATGACGAGCGTATGGAAATCCAACCTCATGAAGAAGTTCAACATAAGAGTGTTCGATTCCGTACTTTAGGTTGTTACCCACTGACAGGGGCTATCGAATCAGAAGCCAACACGTTGACTGAGATCATCGAAGAGATGTTAGTCGCAACGTCGAGTGAACGTCAGGGACGTGCGATCGACCATGATCAGTCTGGATCAATGGAATTGAAAAAACGCCAAGGTTATTTCTAAGGATCTAAGGAAATAGAATGAATAGTGCAGTTCAAGCAGAGCTTTTAGAGCTCGGTATCGAAGGTTACCTGAGTCAACACCAACACAAATCGCTACTTAGATTCCTAACCTGTGGTTCAGTAGATGATGGCAAAAGTACTTTAATTGGTCGTTTGCTACACGACTCAAAACAGATTTATGAAGATCAACTTGCGGCGGTTCACTCTGACAGTCAGCGCGTTGGTACAACCGGTTCCCGTCCTGATCTCGCATTGTTGGTGGATGGTCTGCAAGCAGAACGTGAGCAAGGCATTACCATTGATGTGGCTTACCGTTATTTCTCAACGCAGAAACGCAAGTTCATCATTGCAGATACTCCGGGACACGAGCAATACACTCGCAACATGGCTACAGGCGCTTCAACCTGTGATTTGGCGGTTATCTTGATTGATGCGCGTAAAGGTGTTTTGGATCAGACTCGTCGCCACTCGTTTATCTCAAATTTACTGGGCTTGAAGCATTTCATCGTCGCGGTAAACAAGATGGATCTTGTGGATTACTCACAGCAACGCTTTGAAGAGATTCGTGCGGAATACTTGGAGTTCTCTAAACATCTACAAGGCGAGACAGATATTCAAATCATTCCTATCTCTGCGTTAGAGGGAGATAACGTTGTTGAGAAAGGTGAAAACCTCCGCTGGCATAAAGGTCCTGCACTGCTTGAGCTATTGGAAACAGTAGATATCGACCATGAAAAAGGCAGCGGCGAATTCCGTTTTCCTGTGCAGTACGTTAACCGACCGAATCTCGATTTTCGTGGTTTTGCAGGGACTATTTCATCAGGTTCAGTCAGTGTTGGTGACAAAATCAAAGCGTTGCCATCAGGAAAAACCTCTACTGTTAAGCGAATTGTGACTTTCGATGGTGATTTAGAGACTGCACAGGCAGGTTTAGCGGTCACGCTGACTCTTGCTGATGAAATTGATATCAGCCGTGGTGATTTGATCGTGCTTGAAAACGCACAGGTTGAATCAACCAACCATCTGCTTGCTGATGTGGTGTGGATGACTGAGCAACCACTCAAGGTTGGCCGCGAATACGACATAAAGATCGCAGGTAAGAAGAGCGTTGGTCAGATTTCCTCTATTCGTCATCAGTACGATATCAATAACCTGTCTACTTTCCAGACTGAAGAATTACCACTGAATGGCATTGGTCTGTGTGAATGGACATTTAACGCTCCGATTGCTTTAGACAAATATCTGGATTGTGCGGATACCGGTGGCTTCATCGTGATTGATCGTCTGACTAACGTTACTGTTGGTGCGGGTTTGGTGCGAGACAGTTTGCAGAATGTAGCGCAACAACAAGGTCAGTTCTCTGCATTCGAAGTTGAACTCAATGCATTGATTCGCAAACATTTCCCACATTGGGATGCGAAAGATTTAACTCAGCTGCTAAAGTCATAACAATAAGGAAAAGGTTATGGATTCTTCATCAAGTGCTAAAGATGAGAATGTTGTTTGGCATCAGCACTCGGTAGATAAAAACCTGCGTGCAGAGTTAAAGCAGCAAAAGCCCGCTGTACTTTGGTTTACCGGACTTTCTGGCGCAGGTAAATCGACGGTTGCGGGCGAACTAGAGACTCGTCTCGCTCAGTTGGGGTATCACACCTACTTACTGGATGGCGACAATGTTCGTCATGGTTTGTGTTCTGATCTCGGCTTTTCTGAGCAAGACCGCCGTGAGAACATTCGTCGCATCGGTGAACTGGCAAAGCTGATGGCAGATGCAGGGCTTATCGTGTTGACGGCGTTTATTTCACCTCATCGGGCAGAGCGTCAAATGGTGCGTGATTTGCTGCCTGAAAGTGAGTTTATGGAAGTGTATGTGAATACCTCACTGGAAGTGTGTGAACAGCGCGACCCAAAAGGCTTGTACAAAAAAGCCCGAGCAGGAGAAATTGCCAACTTTACTGGCATTGATTCCGCTTATGAAGCGCCTTTAGATCCTGAAATTGATTTACCTGCTGGTGACGAGAATATCGATACGTTGGTTGATTTATGCATTGCTGAGATGGCAAAGCGTAAAATCATCTTTCAATAGAAATCGCATTAAGTAAAAAGTCAGGCCTAGAGCCTGACTTTTTCTTTTATACGGTGTGGTGAATGGAACTTTTCACGTCGGTATGTACCGTAAACTTCTGATTCAACATTGCGACCACCTGATCGTAATACTGAGAGTTCGGTTTGTGACCGAGCAATCGACACAGCTCATTACCCGTTGGACTAAAACGGTAGTAGAGTAATCTCACGCCTTTGGTTGACGCTTGCAAAGATAAACTCGTGCCTTGATAAGTGAGCAATAATGGCGGGTCCAGTTCAATCTCACCAGATTCCAACTCTGTTGCATGCACAAGTCCCAGTTCGATTAACACCAGTAAACTGGAGTAAGGGAGCTGGTGATTACCGATATTAATCGTGGTCACCGAGTCTCTTTTACTGAGGCTGAACATACCACTGGGTACTTTCATCCCAAACAGAAGCTTCAAACTCGAGTCGGTACCAAAACTGCATGCAAGTGCCGCTGCTCGCTGAAGAATTTGCGCCTCTTTCGGCGTCATATCTTTGAGAACTTTTAACGCCTTCATTGAGGTGAAACCCGGATTTGTGGTTTCGCGTTTCAGCACTTGCCCCCAGAGACGTTGCATCGAGGAGTTGTGGATGTCTTGTGCCATTTCAAAGAAACGGTAGAGCCAATCCTGATCCGGATCGCCAGCGGTTTCGTTTCTACAAGAAACGTGCGCCAGCTTTACAATTTGTTCCAGATTCTTCTGCTTTTGAGCTTTGATCTCTTGTTCACGCTTTAATGCGCGTTCTAAAGGTTTTTTTTGCGGAGGAACTTTGTGTAGCAGAGCATCAATACCATGCTGTTGGGCGATCGCGTATATACGGCTTGCGCTGTCTTTTACATAGTTAGATTTTTTGTCTTGGCTGTTTTCCGTTGCTGCTTCGTGTTCAATAACAACAGGTTGTTTCTGTTCGGCCATGGGGTTCCTGAGGATGCTACTTTCAGACATGAAATAAAATGTACTCTGTAAAAGTAGAGTCGGCTAGTGAAACTATTGAATAATGTGCATAAATTTGCGCTACCACAAATGATAATAAGTTGTTAAAATTGTTATCGCGTTTGTGAGGTGCTTATGAAGTATTGGAAAGATAATAGATTTAAAAAGCACCTGTCGACAGCTTTACTCTTTGCGGTATACATATCGGTCTTGGGATATTTGTCTACCTACATTTCCTAGAGTTTAGTCACTAAACAGGTGCTCAATTTTTTTAACAAAATTTACATGTCATCGTATTCGGCTATTTCTGTGCCTTCAATGACATAACCTGTGTCCGCCAGTTCAACGCTCATAGACTCTGTCTTGAGCGTTCCTATCACGTACACCACATCCCAAAGTTGTTGGATTGGTGCTCCTTGTGGGAATTTCACGTAAATAATTTGATTTGGCGGCGGCGGTGGCACATGAATACAAGCTCCAAAGTATGGGACTAACAAAAACTCTGTCACCGTATTCTCATCCCCTTCTAGAGGTATCACAAAGCCCGGAATTTTTACTGTGCTGCCATTTAACTCTGGGCGAACCGCTCCTAGCTGAGACTGTTTTGCCTGAGCGTTTCCGTCATGATTTGCGGCTGGCATGCCTTGTTGATTGAACTGGTTGCGCTCACTTTCGGGAACCAAGTCAATCCAATCTAAAGTTAGAACATCCTCAGCGCTTTGAGCTGTTGCTGTAAAAGCTGGTAGCAGTACCAGCATAAAACTTAAAAGCAGTTGTTTCATATTTGTTCCTAGACTAGAGCCTGATCGTCATACCATCACTGAGCGACTGTCTGTAAGCTCTGATTGCTGGAATAAACCCAATTAAGATGCCAGCGCTCTGCACATAAGCAAGAAGCTGCCATTCGTAGCTGGTAATTCCATTGAGTTCGATCTGAATACCGTATTGGCTTTCAATCAAGGGCGCTGCGATACCCAGCAAGCCATATAAACCGACAAGACCGACAGTTATTCCGAGTGAAGTTAAGACACTTGCTTCACTGACTAGAAGGGAGAATACATGTTTTGGCCTTGCGCCCATAGCCCTCAGTATCGACATTTCACGTCTGCGCTCTTGCAAGCTGGTTAACAGGCTGCTGAGCATACCAAGTAAGCCTGCGACAACAACAAAAATCGATACCGCCATCAACGCTTGCTCGGCCACTGACATCATGCCCCATAACTCGTGTAACGCGACACCCGGCATGATCGCGCTAAGCGGCTCTTTACGGTACTCGTTGATCTGTCTTTGCAAAGCAAAGGTCTGAATTTTGGACTTTAACCCGATCATCATGGCAGTGATCTGTTTAGGTTCAAATTGATGATGTTCCAGTTGAGCTTGGTCTGGTGAATGACCTAAGTGTGCGCCAGATTCCCAGCCAACATGGATCGCTTCAATAGCTTGCAAAGAAACGTGCACAGTTTTGTCTACAGGAGTGCCGGTTGGAGCAAGAATCCCTACCACTTTAAAAGGCAAGTTGTCGTGACGGCTGAAACCGACATCACTGATACCGTGAGCAATAATAATTTCACTGCCGATGTGATAACCCAGTTTCTTGGCAACATCAGAACCCAAAACCGTCTCAAATAAGCCTTTAAATTCTTTACCTTGGGTAAAAGTAAGTAGTTGCTTACTTCCATAGCGGAAGTGTTCAAAATAACTCTGATTAGTTCCCATTACTCGGAAACCTTTATGAGAGTCACCCAATGAAATAGGAATCGCCCACTTGACGGATTTATGTTGGCTAAATTCTTGGTAGCTTTTCCAGTCAATATTGTTGGTTGCATTGCCAATACGGAATACAGAGTAGAGCAGTAAGTTCACCTGACCAGAACGACCCCCGACGATAAGATCGGTTCCCGATACAGTATTGGCAAAACTGCTTTTGGCTTGAGTGCGGATTCTTTCCACGCCCATGAGCAGAACAACGGAAATGGCTACCGTCATAATGGTTAACAGAGCCGTGGTTTTACGGTTAAGTAAACTTTTCCACGCTAAACTGGCTATCACTTTCATTGTTGGTCTCCTGCTCGGTTGAGTGTTGGCAGGTGTATAACTCGCTCAAACAGGCTCTCCAATGTAGGGTCATGGCTGACAAACACCAGAGTTGAACCAACACGATTAGCTTCTTCCATCAGCAGTTCAATGAAAGCGCTACGGTTATCGTAATCGAGTGCAGACGTCGGTTCGTCAGCAATAACTATTTTAGGCTCACCAATTAATGCTCTTGCCGCTGCAACACGCTGCTGTTGGCCAATACTGAGGTCAATGACAGGCTTTTCTCGTACCGATTTTGGTAAGTGAAGTTTGTCTAATAATTCATGGGCTCTTTGAGTGAGGCTGCCTGTGACATTGCTTTTGCGTTGGCTGGAAAACTGGCAAGGAAGAACAATGTTTTCCACTACAGAGAGATAAGGCAGCAAATTAAATTGCTGAAAAATATAACCAATATTGTCGGCGCGAAAGCGGTCTCTTTGGCTGGAAGATAGCTGGGTAAGGTTGTTATCAAGTAGCTGCACTTCACCTTGAGTCGCGACATTGATTCCCGTTAATAGACTGAGCAGAGTGGACTTGCCACAGCCACTAGGACCTTTGATAAATACGTGCTCATTCGCTTTTACGCTTAACTGTTCAATGTCGAGTGTTGCGCTATCACTATTCGGCCACTGAAAGATCACTTTATTCAGTTCAATTACTGCTTGGTTTGAATCAATTTGAAAACTGGACATCACTGCTCCCTATAAAAATGGGTAAGTGAGTGCTTACCCATAGCTAGAATTTTAT
This sequence comes from Vibrio sp. C8, assembly GCF_054051265.1. NCBI lineage: Bacteria > Pseudomonadati > Pseudomonadota > Gammaproteobacteria > Vibrionales > Vibrionaceae > Vibrio > Vibrio sp. C8. The sequence continues at coordinate 66,589 of NZ_JBPAOE010000033.1, read as the reverse complement.
AAAGGATTCTTTACAAAGAAATGATGGTGTTGCTCGGTTTTAGTTCCAAAGCGGTCTGTACTTTGTCTGTCAGTAAGTTCACATCAATTTCCTGAGTTGCAGGGAACAGCTTAAACCACTGAGTTTCGATTTGGCTCAGCTTAGCGATGTCATCGCAGTGGAAGCTGTATTGAACGGTAAATGAGCCGTGTGAGCTGCCTTCTTCATGCTCATGACCTTCGTGCGACTCATGCTCATGGTTTGCGTGGTCATCATGGTCATGGTCAGCATGTGTTTTATGATCATCGTGGTCGTGGTCGTGGTCGTGGTCGTGGTCGTGGTCTTCGTGTTCGTGACCTTCATGCTCTTCATGTTTGCCACCCAAATTGTGCTTCACGCTGGCACTTTCGATATGACATTTTGCTGCTGCTGATAAAGTGAAAACAGAATCGGCCTGATTTAATGCTTCTAATGCTTTAGAGAGAACTGCCTGCTGCTCATCGTTCTCTGGGGCATGCTCAAAGCCCACAACATCGGCACCCGGTGCGGTAATTTCCATCAGTAGCTCGTGACCATCCTGCGCAATGTTAAGTTCGACATGACCATGAACATGTGCTTCATGTTGGCGAAATTCATCCTGAGCAAAAGCAGAAGTGGCGAAAGCAGCGGTAATGCTGAGGGCTAATAGTGGTTTAGTAAACATTGGAAACTCCAAAATAAAATAGTAGTACTGGTTATCAATTGCTTTGAACGTAAGTAATTACGCTGGAATTGGCGGTGAACGGGCGAGATAAGCCAAGTACAATATTGAGATGTTGGAGACTTGTGTTACAGGCTCAAGGTAGTTATGAGAAATCCAAATCGGTAACTCAGGAATATGCTGTGCTAACGCTTGGTTGGCACATGAAAAAAGTTGGCAATGATGCTCGCTGTGATGAACTGGAGAGGCGTCTAGCTGATGTTCAATAAATGCAATATTTAACCACACCATCAACAAGATAGCCGGAATAGCGACTATCTTAGCTTTAGCGCGTAAAGAGTGCAGGTTCAAAAACATTGACATCACAGAGTTAAAATAAAGAATTGTTATAATATAACAGTAAAAAAATCAGGCAAGTGATGATTTAGGTGAGAAGAGGATCTTCTCACCTAATGGTAGGGAGATTTTCAAGTTGAAAGAGAACTAGATAGAGGCTTTTACAAGCTCTAAAACTTGTTGGATCTCTTGTTCATTTAACGCACCCTCTTTAACAAACAGTACGTTACCTTGCTTGTCCTGAACGATGATGGCGGATGATTCAGGTTGAAGATCCCAACTCTGCGCTACGTTGCCAGATTCATCCAAAACAATCGATGACCAAGGAAACTCAAGTTTGCTGTCTTGTGCTGAAGACTTAACAAAAGAGCCTGTTCCCCAGATAGCGTCATCCTGATTGATGATGGTCGTTGTTTGATACTCCTGCTCTGGAAAATGAGCAGCCGTAATTGCTGCCATAAGATCAGCGTTCATCGCTTTCGCTGCGCTGCGACCCGCGATGGCTTGGATGATACGAACTTTGCCTTTCATTTGTTCGCTATTCCAAGCTTGGAAAGTTGTGTCTTTACCTTCAACCAGTATTTCGCCGTATGTTTCAACCTTCACGTTTGGCACAGAGTTATTCAGTTGAATGTTGTGCGCGAACGTGATCGCTGGAGAGCAAGCTAGGATAAACGGCAGTAGTGCTTTCATTTTCATGTGTTTGATTCCTTTATAATAAGCACAGAATGTATAGCACAGAATTTTGAGTGTATTTTAAGGAGAAGTAAAAATTGCAGGGCGGTGCCTGCAATTTTATTGCTCTGAATAGAGTGATTACTCACTCAAACTTGGTGGGAAACAAACACCAGTGCCACCCAAACCACAGTAGCCTTGAGGGTTTTTAGCTAGGTATTGCTGGTGGTAAGTTTCAGCAAAGTAATACGGACCTGCTGGAAGAATTTCGGTGGTGATTTGTGCCTTCTCTTGCTGTGAAAGAAGTGCCTGATATTCTACTTTACTCTGTTCAGCGATAGACTTTTGCTCTTCATCGTACACATAGAGTGCTGAACGGTATTGAGTGCCTAAGTCTCCGCCTTGGCGCATACCTTGAGTTGGGTCATGACGCTCCCAGAAATGGTTAAGTAACTGTTTTAGTGACAGAACACTAGGGTTGTAAATTACGCGGACGACTTCAGTGTGGCCTGTGTGACCTGTGCAGACTTCTTCATAGGTTGGGTTTGGAGTGAAACCTCCTGAATAGCCCACGGAAGTCGAAACGACACCGTCTAGTCCCCAAAACAGGCGTTCAGCGCCCCAAAAGCAGCCCATACCAATTAAGATTTGCTCTTCACCGTTTTTTGGCGCTGCGCTCAGGCTTGATTGATTGACAAAGTGAGTGTCTTCGATAGCCATTGGAGTATCACGTCCAGGCAGTGCGGAGTCTGCCGTAACCAAAGTTTGTTTATCTAACATGGAACTTCCTTTGTTTTAAAAGCTGGGTTTGAAAATACAGGCTTGCGATGATTATTTTTTTAATTAATAGCTATAGACCTGATAATTGACTGATTTCGTACAGACTATTATGAGCATTGGCGTTATGATTTCACTAACGCTCAACAATAAGCCTAGTATAACGACGCCATAATTAAGCATGAGACGAAAATCATTACCAGTGCTATTCGCCGCTTTACTCTTTTCTGCTGCTTCTTTCGCCAAGGTTAGCTTGGAGATTGATGGCTTAGAAAAAGAGCTAAAAGATAACGTCGATGCTTATCTCTCTTCGATTCCCGAATCTGATTATTCCACTCAGTTACGCTTTCAATCGCGTTTGCAAAAAAATATCGTTGAAGCACTCAATGCACTTGGCTATTACCACCCGCAAATCGATTTTGAAGTGAAAGAGTCCGGAGAAGTGCTGGCTGTTCATGTCGATGCTGGAGAAGTGACACGATTAGAGCTGGTTGATATTGTGATCACAGGTGAAGCTGAAAATGACCCCGATTTTATCCGAGTGATTAGTCAAAGTGGTCTGAAGCAGGGGGAGCCGCTCAATCACGGTCAATACGACAGCTTAAAATCGTCGTTACGCAACCTTGCTCTGCAAAAAGGTTATTTTAACGGTACGTATATAACTAGCCGCCTTGAAGTAGCACCAGAACTTAATCAAGCCTTTGTGCGACTTCATTACGACAGTGGGATTCGATATCAATTTGGTGCGACGAGCGTAGAAGGAAGTCAAATCGATCAGAATCGTGTTGCTTCGTTACAGCCATACAAAGAGGGTGACCCATATTTGGTGTCTAAAGTCGGCGAACATAACCAGAACCTATCGAGTACTGACTGGTTTTCTTCAGTATTTGTCGAGCCTGACTTAAACAACTTGGACGGTGGTCGAGATCTGCCGATGAAAGTCTCTGTGGCACCACAGGCGCGCAATAAATTTGAAACGGGTATTGGTTACTCCACAGACGTTGGTCCTCGAGGCACGTTAAAATGGAAGAAGCCTTGGATTAACTCGCGCGGGCACAGCTTCGACAGCAGCTTTTCTATTTCAGAACCTGAGCAGTACATAACAGCCGGCTATAAAATCCCGTTGGAAGATGTTCTACATGAGTATTACCGAGTTCAGTATGGCTTGAAGAAAGTCGATAACCGCGATACGCAAAGTCTGGAGTCCAATTTATCTGTAGAAAGACATTGGTTAGTGGACAGTGGTTGGCACCGAACAATGTTTGTTCGTTATCTTATCGAAAGCTATGAACAAGGTGTGTTGGATGATGTTGGCCAATTCGTGTTGCCCGGTTTTACCTTTAGTCGCACCAGAGCTCGCAACAGCGGTTCACTGATTACTTGGGGTGATAAGCAAACCGTTACGATAGAATATGGTTCAGACTCGTTTGTGTCAGAAACCAATGTGGTACGGGTTTTAGCTGGTACGTCTTGGATTCGTACCGCTGGTGAAAATCATCGAGGCGTATTCCGAATGGGAGGGGGGGCTAACTTTGTCGAGGACTTCGATAAACTGCCGCCTTCTTTACGTTTCTTCGCTGGTGGTGACAATAACTTACGTGGTTATGAATATGAGTCGATTTCACCTCGGGATTCCAGTGGTGCATTGGCGGGTGCGAAATATATGGCAACCAGCTCGGTGGAATATCAATACCGTCTAACCGGAAACTGGTGGGGAGCGGTATTCGTCGATGGTGGTGATGCGTTTGATTACACGCCCAGATGGAAAACGGGTACCGGTTTTGGTGTCCGCTGGGTATCACCTGTGGGTCCGCTTCGTCTCGATTTCGCTTGGGGGCTGGAGTCTGATCCCGGTGAGCGTTTCCGAATTCACTTCTCATTAGGGCCAGAGCTATGATTAAGCTGGCTTTGAAATGGAGCAAATGGATTTCTCTGGGGGTGATAGCACTGCTGGTCGTCTTAGTGCTGTCTGTTGCCGGGCTTTTGTTTACCAATACAGGGCTTAATTTTGCCTTGTGGGGTGTGAATCAATTTGTTCCACAGCTCGAAGTCAAATCAACCCAAGGATCTTTGTTCTCAAGATTCACTTTAAATGAAGTGAGCTTTGTTGATCCTTCTTTGAATGTTGATATGCAGTTGCAAAGTGCAACTTTGGCGATCAATGGCAACTGCTTTTTAGAGCCTTCAGTTTGTATTAATGACATTAGTCTTTCGGGGCTGAAGTTCTCATTACCGTCTCTTCCAGACACGACAACCACTACAGATGAACCAAGTTCAGAGCCACTGACAAGTATTACGACACCAGTGCCTATTCGTCTCAATCGTCTAACGCTAAATGACATTGATCTCGATATCTTAGGTCATCGTGTGGTTTGGCAGCATTTCTCTACTCAAGCTTCGTTTCAAGGCAACAACCTCACCATAGGGAAAACCTTGTGGAACAAGATTGAAGTCACGTTGGCGCAAAGCCAAGACCAGCCTCAGGCTGAAAACGCTGAACCCCAACCAAAAGCAGAGCCTACAGCTCAAAGTGAACCTCAGGCGATAGCGTTACCGGATGTATTAATTCCGCTGAGAATTAATTTAGCGCGGTTAGACATCAATGACTTCAAGCTTCACCAAGAAACACCTGTGGTGGTGAATCATCTCGGTCTCAAAGCTACGGCTTATCAATACGATGTGTCGGTTGATACGCTGGAACTCGACACCCCAGAAGTGGATGCTCAGCTAAAAACCAAAGTAAAGCTCAAAGATAACTATCCTCTGTCGTTAGATTTGACCTCGAAAGTCAAGTTGGCTGAAGCCAAGGGGCAAGCGCTTAGTTTGAATGCATCAGGCAGTGTGGCGGATTTAAGTGTACAAGCTGAACTGACCGATCTGGCAAAAGCCAGTATTAAAGCAAAATTGCAGCCGCTTGATCCTCAATTGCCGTTTGATATCGACATAAAAGATCTGCACGGACAATGGCCGCTGGTTGGCAAAGGGGATTACTTTATTGATGCTTCCCATTTCTATGGTAAAGGTTCGCTAGAGCACTATCAGCTTGGCCTAGTCGGGCAACTGAAAGGGAAAGATCTGCCAGATGTTGGTATTGACACCAAAGGTGAGGGGAATCTAAGTGAAATCGCCTTAAGTGATATACAGATTGATACACTCGGCGGACGTATTCTCGGAGAGATAAAAGCCAATTGGAACGAGCCGATTAACTGGCAAGCAAAGCTGGACATGAATCTAATTCAGCCCGGTCTGCAATGGCCAGAAGCGGAAGGTATTGTCAGTGGTGAAATCGAAACTTCGGGCGAATTGACTAGCCAAGGCGGTTGGATAGTGAAAGTGCCGCAACTCTCCGTCAATGGTTTAGTGCGTGATTATCCGTTGCATTTAAATGGTCAGATTGATGCTTCAGATATTTCAGGTAAAGGGCGATATGAGGTTACTACGCAGGGAATCAATCTTGCCCATGGTCCAAATAAGGTCACGGCTAAGGGTAAGCTAGATAAAGAGTGGCGAATGTCTTTGTCACTTAATTTGCCGGATTTGTCTAAAAGCGTGCCGGATCTTAAAGGCAAAGTGATTGGTGATGTATTACTGCGTGGTGCAATGAGCGAGCCGCAAATCAAACTCTCTTTGGATGCAGACTCTATCGCTTGGCAGCAAGACGCCAAGGTGAAGCACGTTACTTTAACGGGCAGTGTGACGCCATTGCCTAAGCCGCAAGCTGACTTACGCCTAAAGGTGACTCTGGCGTCTTATCAAGATCAATTAATCAATTCCGTTGTGATGCGTTTTAGCGGTGAGCAGAAAGAGCATGAACTCACTCTGGACGTTCAATCTGACATTGTATCGACCAGTTTAAACATTCAAGGCGGTCTTAAAGATAAGCCATCATTGTTGTGGGATGGTCAGTTAAACCGTATGACGCTGGAAACTGAGCAAGGTGTCTGGGCATTGGATAAACCGATGAGCATTAATGTGGATGTTGATAAACAAAACGCCACTCTTGCTGCTCACTGCTGGACTCAGTCTGGCTCGTCGGTATGTCTCGACAAGCCTTCCACCGTGGGTGAAAGCGGTGAAGTTCAGCTTTCTGTAAATCAGTTTGATTTCTCTCAAGTGAAAGCATTCATGCCGCCAGATACCAATATCGATGGCGAGGCGAATGCAAAAGTCTGGGCGAAATGGCAAGCTAACCACCCCCCTCAGGCTAAGCTAGAATTGAATTTACCTAAGGGCTCTGTAAGACAAAATCTAGAACAGCCGTTAACTGTGGGGTGGGATAAAGTCTCTCTGCAAGCCTCTCTCATTCGTAATCGTCTGCAAGCTTATTGGAATGTCGATATGACGGACAATGGCGACTTGTCTGGGAAAGTTATCATTGCAGACGTCACCAAAGAAAACAAACGCATGGAAGGGGATCTTAAGCTATCCACGTTTAACTTAGATTTTCTTGCACCTTTGGTGGGTGAATACAGCTCTCTGAAATCGAATATTGAATCTGACCTCAAGTTTAAAGGCGACATGCTTCATCCTCAGGTGGATGGTGTGGTCAGCGTTAATGGTATTCAGGTGAAAGGGGATATCTCTCCGGTAGAAGTTGAATCAGGTCTCGTCACTTTGACTTTCAAAGGTTATCAGGCAAGTTTAAATGCCAATGTGCTGACACAAGATGGTGAACTTGAGATCACAGGGGATGCAGACTGGCAAAACATCGATGATTGGAGAGTGAATAGCCACGTATTTGCCAAATCATTGCTGGTGGATTTACCACCGATAGTCAAAGTTAAAGTTGTACCAGATCTGACACTGAACATGCAGCCAAAGTTGGCTAAAGTTACTGGAAATATTGCGTTGCCTTGGGGACGCATAGTTGTCGAAGAATTACCACCAAGTGCGGTGAGTGTATCAAAAGATCAGGTATTACTGAATGAGGACTTAACGCCAGTAAGTGAACAGAATACGCTGCCGTTTGATATTGAAACGGAAGTGTCGATTACTATTGGCGACGACTTCAAGCTAGAGGCGTTTGGTCTGGAAGGCGATTTGGTTGGCCGTGTCAACGTTGTTCAAAAGGACAAAGGACCACTGGTTAACGGTGAGATCAATATCCAGAACGGTAAATATCGCTCCTTTGGACAGGATCTGGTTATTCAAGAAGGGAAGATTTTAATGAATGGCCCTGTTGATCAACCTTATCTGTCGATCAAAGCGATTCGTAATCCTGAGAATACACAAGATGAAGTTATTGCTGGCGTACAGGTGACCGGCCCTGCGAACGAGCCTCTTGTTTCGATATTCTCAGAACCGAGCATGCCTCAAGCAAATGCTCTGTCATACTTACTGCGCGGGCAAGATATCGACAGTGAAACAAGTGGTGATGCCATGACCACCACATTGATAGGCTTGAGCCTTGCGAAAAGCGGTAAAGTAGTGAGTGAAATCGGAAGTGCTTTTGGTGTACAAGACTTGAAGCTGGACACCGCTGGATCCGGTGATGAATCTCAGGTGACGGTGAGTGGTTACATTCGTCCGGGGCTGCAAGTAAAATACGGCGTAGGTATTTTTAACTCGGTAGGGGAGTTTACAGTCCGCTATCGTTTAATGACAGATTTGTATGTGGAAGCGGTATCTGGCTTAGATAGTGCGGTTGATCTGCTGTATCAATTTGAATTGAATTGAATTGAATTGAATTGAGGCTGTTATACCCATTAGTCTTACGCTGACTCGGGTGTATATCTTAAGGAGAAGTAAGTGCAACATTTAGTTTTTGTTTATGGCACTTTACGCCAAGGAGAAAGCAATCATAGCTTTTTGGAAAGTAGTCAATTGCTGGGGCAATACGTTACCAAGCCAGAGTATGCACTTTATGACTTAGGACCTTATCCAGGTTTAATCGAGGGGCACCATACTATTTCTGGAGAAGTGTATTTGGTGGATGAAGAGACGTTGGCTAAGTTGGATATTTTGGAAGACGTTCCAGTGGAGTATCGCCGAGATACTATAGAAACTCCTTTTGGCACCGCATGGATATACATTTACCAAGAAGTAACGTCACAAGAAGCTCTCATTGATTCTGGAGACTGGTGTCAACGAGTGTAAGCTCCTTCACCTTTGGCGATATTTACTTCAGCCATGTTTTAGCCCAAAAAAAAGCCAGCGAAATGCTGGCTTTTCCATTTGTTCGGTACGCTTATTTTTGCTGTGCGCGTTCGTATGAAGTTTTGATCTCTTCACGAGCTGCAGCTGCGTCTTCCCAACCTTCAACTTTCACCCATTTGCCAGCTTCAAGGTCTTTGTAACGCTCGAAGAAGTGCGTGATTTGTGCTTTTAGAAGCTCTGGAATGTCGTTCACATCTTGAATGTGGTTGTATTCTTTAGAAAGTTTCTCGTGTGGTACAGCGATAACTTTCGCATCTTCACCAGACTCATCGCTCATTTTTAGTACGCCAACTGGGCGGCAGCGAATTACTGAACCAGGCATTAGAGGGAATGGCGTTGGTACTAATACGTCTACTGGGTCACCATCTAAAGATAGAGTGTGGTTCACGTAACCGTAGTTACATGGGTAGAACATAGGAGCAGACATGAAACGGTCTACGAATACAGCGCCAGAATCTTTGTCTACTTCGTATTTGATTGGGTCTGCGTTAGCTGGAATTTCGATGATAACGTAGATATCGTCTGGAAGAGATTTGCCTGCTGGCACATTGTTTAAGCTCATTAAAGGTTTCCTTTTCGTTAGCCGGACTTCAAGAATCAAGACTTATTGTTATACATGTTATGTGTGGGCATCAAAGGGCCGCGACATAGCAAAGGCTAGAGTTTACCCGTAAATGAGTCGATCCCCAAGCAAACCTAAGTCTAATTGATGCAATTGTAGGTCAAAAAATGCGTAATTGATTGATGAAAGAGAGATAAAAAAAGCGCCTTTGTAAGGCGCTTTCTCGTCAGTCAGTTATAACTGTTCATAAGAAGAGTTCTTAGTCTGGGTAGTTCTCTAAGAACTCTTCGACTTTGTCGACCATGGTTGGGCTACCAACAAAGAAAGGCACACGTTGGTGCAGTTCGGTTGGTTTGATATCAAGAATACGATTCTTACCATCAGAGGCGATGCCGCCAGCCTGTTCCATCAAAAATGCCATTGGGTTGCACTCGTACAGAAGACGTAACTTGCCATTTGGATGGCTCTCTGTGCTCGGGTACATATAGATGCCGCCTTTCAGCAGATTGCGGTGGAAGTCAGCAACCAAAGAGCCTATATAACGTGATGTATAAGGACGATTATCTTCAGGTACATTCTCTTGGCAGAATTTTATGTATTTCTTCACGCCAGTCGGGAAGCGGATGTAGTTACCCTCGTTAATCGAGTAAATCTTACCGCTTTCTGGAATACGCATGTTTTCATGCGATAAACAGAAAGAACCAATTGAAGGGTCATAGGTAAAGCCATTGACACCGTTACCTGTGGTGTAAACCAACATGGTCGAAGAGCCGTAAATCACATAACCTGCGGCAACTTGTTTGTGGCCCGGTTGTAAGAAGTCTTCTGCTGTCGGTGGAGCACCGACCGGAGAAATACGACGATAAATGGAGAAAATTGTACCAACGGAAACGTTCACATCAATGTTTGACGAGCCATCAAGCGGATCCATCAAGACAACGTATTTCGCATTTTTGTTGAGGTCTTTATTAAAGGCTACAGCTTCATCTTCCTCTTCACTGGCTACGCCACAAACTTGGTCACGCGCTTCAAGCGCGGCTTTAAATTTGTCGTTGGCATAAACATCCAGTTTTTGCTGCTCTTCACCTTGAACATTATCCTGACCAGATGCACCTGTGATATCAGCAAGGCCAGCCTTGTTGATTTCACGGTTTACAATCTTCGCGGCAAGACGAATAGAAGCCAGTAGGGACGATAGTTCACCACTTGCATGGGGAAAGTCGTGTTGTTTCTCAACAATGAACTCACCAAGGGTGCGCATCTCAGACATGTTATTTCCTTAACACTATATTTTCGGGGGGATTTTTTAGTGGGGCTGTGAGGTGTTCTCTGTTGGAACCTTTTTTGACACGCGCGCCCGCAAAGAGTTTAGGTCTTTTATCTTTTTACGGGTACTGAACTAACTGCTTGATATCTCATTTTTTATGTCGACTTATTACAAATTACATTGCTCTGATCTTCGATGCTCGCTTTTACGATGCGAATGAGGATAATGGGAGCCAATACACTAAAGCGTGAAGAGATTAAGCTCTATGCATATTCATATCTTAGGAATTTGTGGCACATTCATGGGTGGCGTTGCGATGTTGGCTCGTCAGTTAGGTCATAAAGTTACCGGTAGCGATGCCAATGTTTATCCGCCAATGAGCACCATGCTTGAGTCGCAAGGGATCGAAATTATTGAAGGTTTTGATACTGCCCAGTTTGAGCCTAAGCCTGACTTGGTGGTGATTGGTAACGCGATGAGTCGTGGCAATCCGTGTGTTGAATATGTGTTGAACAACAATTTGCGTTATGTTTCAGGACCGCAGTGGCTACAAGAGTTTCTTTTGCATGACCGTTGGGTACTGGCTGTTTCAGGAACACACGGAAAAACGACCACGTCTAGCATGCTGACATGGGTGCTTGAGCACTGTGGCTACCAACCGGGTTTTTTGGTTGGCGGAGTACTGGGTAATTTCGGTATTTCAGCGCGTTTGGGCGAAAGCATATTTTTTGTCGTGGAAGCTGATGAATATGACAGTGCTTTTTTCGATAAGCGTTCTAAGTTTGTTCATTACCATCCTAGAACATTGGTGATGAATAATTTGGAGTTCGATCATGCAGATATCTTCGACAATCTTGAAGCGATCAAGCGTCAATTCCATCATTTAGTCAGAACTGTGCCGGGCAACGGTCGTATCTTCGCACCAATGCAAGATGAAGCATTACAAGATGTTTTACAGCGTGGTTGTTGGAGTGAAACTGAGTTCAGTGGTGACAATGCTGACTGGCAAGCAGAAAAAATCACTAAAGATGGCTCTCAATTCCATATTGTGTTTAAAAATACACGAGTTGGTACAGTTAAGTGGGATTTAGTGGGCGATCACAACGTCAGCAATGCTCTGATGGCTGTCGCTGCGGCACGTCATGTGGGTGTGACGCCTGATCTGGCTTGTGAAGCCTTGGGGTCTTTTGTTAACACCAAACGCCGTCTAGAGCTAAAAGGCGAAGAAGCCGGTGTTACTGTGTACGACGATTTTGCTCACCACCCAACGGCGATAGAACTGACCTTGGACGGCCTACGTAATAAAGTGGGTGATAAGAAGATCATCGCGGTATTGGAACCTCGTTCAGCGACAATGAAGCTGGGTGTGCATAAAGAAACCTTGGCTCAGTCACTTCATGCGGCAGATTCGGTTTATTTGTTCCAGCCAGCCACGATTCCTTGGTCTGTTCAGGATGTGGCTGAGCAGTGTGCACAACCGGCTAAGGTCAGCGATAATATTGATGAATTCGTTGCAATGATCTGTTCTGAAGCGCAAGCCAGCGATCAGATTCTGGTGATGAGTAACGGTGGCTTTAATGGTATTCACGATAAGTTACTCACAGCACTCAAAGCTAAACAGTAGAATATGAGAACAATATGAACCAAAGCAAAGCGATTACCTTAGCGTGGACGGGGGCATCTGGTGCGCCATATGGACTGCGTCTGCTGCAATGTCTGCTCGCAGCGGATTACACCGTGTATCTATTGATCTCGTCAGCGGCTCGCGTGGTGTTAGCGACAGAGCATGATCTTAAGCTCCCAAGTGGTCCTGATGCAGCGAAAGCGGCACTAGTCGAACATCTTCAGTGCGATGCTGAGAAGTTGATTGTTTGTGGCAAGGAAGATTGGTTCTCTCCTGTCGCGTCAGGCTCTGCGGCACCAAAACAGATGATCGTTTGTCCTTGTTCTACAGGTAGTGTGGCCGCTATTGCTCACGGTATGTCTGACAATCTTATTGAGCGTGCTGCGGACGTGGTGATGAAAGAACGTGGTCAGCTTCTGCTGGTGGTGCGAGAAACGCCATTTTCTACCTTGCATCTGGAGAACATGCATAAGCTTTCGCAAATGGGCGTCACGATTATGCCTGCTGCTCCGGGTTTCTATCATCAGCCTAAATCGATTGATGATCTGGTTGATTTTATGGTCGCTCGTATATTGGATCATCTGGGCATTGAGCAAACTCTTGTACCGCGCTGGGGGTATGATCAACGTAGTTAACGTAGATACTCAAACTACTTGGAGTTGCAGGTAGGCGGCAAGTAAGTGAATTCCCATGAACATAGATAAACTATGTGATTGGGGTGAACGAACGCAGCCAACACCGCTGCAGCTTCAAGTAGAAAGAGTATAAGTAGCATCTATTTTCGTTTACATTTACAATCCACTTTACTCACGGGGGGCTAACCATTCACCAGATGAATGGCGCTGAGATCAAGCAGAGCTTGGGACCCGCAGTCCATTATTATTTCAATAGTGGTATTTACCTGAACCAGATAATGCTGGCGTAGGAATTGAGTTGGGAATGTGATAATCAAACATCTGATTATTCCTGTCCTCCCTCAAGCCTGTCAGCTCTGAGGAGAGCGAGCCTTGAACACCAAATTTTCTGCCATTGCTTTGGCAACTTTATCTTTTATTGCAACATCATCTAGTACAGCTTTCGCTGCCGATAACACCCTAACTGTCTATACCTATGACTCATTTGCTGCTGAGTGGGGGCCTGGTCCTGCTATTGAAAAAGCATTTGAAGCACAATGTGGCTGTGATTTGAATTTTGTCGCTCTGGATGACGGCGTGTCTATTTTAAACCGTCTACGTCTAGAAGGTGATAAAACCAAAGCGGATATCGTACTAGGTTTAGATAACAATCTTATGGTCGAAGCAAAACAAACCGGTTTGTTAGCACCACATGCAGTAGATACAACATCACTTCAAGTGCCGAACGGCTGGAGCGATGATACTTTCGTTCCTTACGACTATGGCTACTTTGCTTTTGTTTACAACAAAGAAAAATTGGCCAATCCACCGAAAAGCCTAAAAGAACTGGTTGAAAGCCGTGATGATCTGAAAGTGATTTATCAAGACCCACGTACTTCGACACCGGGTCAAGGCCTGTTGCTTTGGATGAAGTCTGTTTATGGCGACAACGCAACAGAAGCATGGAAGAGCTTAGCGAAGAAAACGGTTACAGTGACTAAAGGTTGGTCTGAGTCTTATTCTATGTTCTTGAAAGGCGAGTCGGACTTAGTTCTTTCCTACACTACTTCTCCTGCATACCACCTGATTGCTGAAAATGATGCTCGCTTTGCAACGGCAGACTTCTCTGAAGGCCATTATATGCAAGTTGAAGTGGCTGCGAAGGTGAAAACCAGCCAGCATCAAAAACTCGCTGATGAGTTTATGAACTTTATTCTAAGCAATGATTTTCAGTCTGTGATTCCAACGGGAAACTGGATGTATCCGGTGACAAACACGGAACTGCCAGAAGGGTTTGATTCACTTTCAGTACCGCAAAAATCGTTAACTTTCACCGCAGACGAAGTGGCAAAAGAGCGTAAAGCTTGGGTTCGTGAATGGCAAAACGCCTTAACTTTTTAACGTCTAAGGTTTAAGCGAGTTTGAACTCTGTACCTAAAATAGGCATTGGGGTCGCGATACTGGTCGCGACCTTTGTCATTTCTGCATTGTGCGCGTTACTTCTTCATGCACCTAGCCTGAACTTCGCTCAGGTCTGGCAGGATCCGTATTATCGCCACGTCACTCAGTTTAGCTTTTATCAAGCCAGCCTATCGATGTTGCTCAGTGTCGGCTTCGCGGTTCCGGTTGCCCATGCGCTATACAGACGGCGATTCTGGGGGAGAAGCCTGCTGATCAAACTGTTTGCCACAACACTGGTGCTTCCAGTGCTGGTGGGTGTGTTTGGTCTGTTAGCAATATACGGCAACAGTGGATTACTGGCGGAGGTACTGAGTTGGTTTGAACTGAACCTGCCTTTTTCTATCTACGGATTGAACGGCATTTTGCTGGCACATTTTTTCTTTAACCTTCCTTACGCCAGTCGTTTGTTACTGCAAGCATTAGAATCCATTCCAGAAGAGCAGCATAAGTTGTGCGCACATTTGGGGATGAGCCACTGGCATAAATTCCGTTGGGTGGAGTGGCCACGAATTCGTCAGCAATTACCCCATGTTTGTGGTTTGGTTTTTATGCTGTGTTTCACCAGCTTTGCCACTGTGATGGCGCTCGGGGGAGGACCAAAATCGACCACTATTGAACTCGCCATCTACCAAGCGATCAAGTTTGATTTCGACCTGCAAGCCGGTGCTCTATTAGCGCTATGGCAGATCATTCTTTGCAGCGTTTTGTATTTATCGATTCAGAAACTCGCCAAGCCAGTAGCCGTAACTGCGGGTAATGTGGCAACTCACAATGTGGTTAGCAGAGATTCAACCAAGGCGCGCTGTTGGGACGGGTTCTGGATACTGTTCGTTATTCTACTTGTGGTACCGCCGCTCTTTATGGTGGTGATTAGTGGTATTAATGGGCAGGCTTTTACTGTATTGAACGATAGCAAATTCTGGCATGCGTTTTCTGCATCCATACAGGTGGCGGTTCTTGCGTCTTCATTCGCTTTGGTGGCGGGGATTGCTATTCTGATGACAACCCGTTTTTGGCGTATTCGATATCAAACAGCAAAAGCGACCACGCTTGAACTAACCGGAACCATCATTCTTGTTACTCCGGGATTAGTCGTTAGCACTGGGTTATTTTTGTTGCTGCGCAGTTTTACCGATGCGTTCAGTTTTGCATTTTGGGTCGTCGTGGCGGTGAATGCTCTGATGGCTTTGCCTTACGTGTTAAAAACACTGGCTCAGCCCATGCTGCATATTGAGCAACAGTATCAGTTTCTTTGCGCGTCGTTGGGTATTCGCGGCTGGCATCGAATTAGATTAATTGAAGCAAAAGCGTTGAGTAAGCCGATGGCGCATGCGTTTGCAATCAGCTTTTTGCTCTCTATGGGTGATCTCAGCGCTATAGCTTTATTTGGCAGCCAAGATTTCCGAACTTTGCCGCTGTATTTATTCCAGCTACTCGGTAGTTATCAAATGGAGTCTGCTGCGGTGGTGTCACTCACTTTGTTACTTATGAGTGTCGGCTGCTTTGTTGTGATCGAAAAACTCTTTATTGCTCATTCTTCCAGAGGTCGTGAATGTTAGTTTTAGAAAACGTACGCTATGAATATCAAAATGAGTGGTTTGAGTTTTGTTTGACTATCCCTCAAGGCGCGATTGTTTCTTTGATGGGACCAAGTGGCGCAGGCAAATCGACTTTGCTCAGTTTGGTGGCTGGATTCATCGCGCCGAACAGTGGAAACGTGAGTGTTGCAGGCGAGTCACTTTTGGGTAAAGAGCCCTATCAGCGCCCATTCTCAATGTTGTTCCAAGAGCACAACTTGTTTGCCCATTTAACGGTACGAGAAAACATCGCGTTGGGTTTGAAGCCAAGCCTGAAGTTAACCGAACAGCAAAAAGAACAAGTAGATATTGCAGCAAAACAGGTAGGGGTAGAGGAGTTCATGAGTCGTCTGCCTCAAAGTCTTTCTGGTGGTCAGCGTCAAAGAGTGGCTCTTGCTCGATGTTTTGTTCAGTCGCATCACGTATGGCTGCTTGATGAACCGTTTTCAGCGTTGGATCCTCTGCTACGAGAGGAGATGCTAAGCTTAGTCAAACGCTTAGCAACAGAGCGCAACATTACCGTGGTGATGGTGACTCACCATCTGAGTGATGCTAAAGCGATAGCTTCACATTTTGCATTTCTGGCTGAGGGGCAGGTACAAGTGTTTGATGAAGTTGATGCGTTGTCATCTTCGCATCCACATCCATTGCTCAGTGACTTCGTCAGAGCAGGAGAATAATAAAAAGCCTCACACAATAAAAATTGGTGAGGCTTTTTTAATGCAAGAAATCGCGTTACAAAATTGATGCGTCGTTATGTTCTTTCAATACTTGGAAGATTTCACGAGACGCTTTTGGTGGTTTATTCGCTTCTTTCTCTTTCTTCGCTTGGCGAGCAAGTTGACGTAAGCGTTGGCGATCCATTTCTGGATATAAAACCATTGCGTCGTTAATAGCATCATCACCTTGCTCAACGATACGGTCACGCATCTGTTCAAGCTTGTGTAATACCGCTGTATTCTGTGAGTGTTTGTTGCGTAATTTGTCCAGCGCCGCTTGGATTGGCTCAGGATCGATAGTACGCATCATTTTACCGATGTATTGCAGTTGACGACGTCTAGCTTCCATGTTGAAACGTTGCGCATCTTTGATTGCCAGTAGCAAATCTTCAGGCATCGGTATTTTTGATAACTGTGATGATTTCAAACCAACCAGTTCTTCACCGAGCTTTTGCAGCGCAGTCATGTCATTTTTCATTTCGGTTTTACTAACCCAAATGATCTCCTCTTCTTCTTCCCAAGGAGCTTTTTGGTTTTTACGTGCCATTTTCTTCAACTATTGAGGTGTATATGTCAGCTATTTTAGCAAGAATCGTGGGGAGAAAGCGAAATTCTTGTTACTCTATAGCTAAGTAATTATTTCGAAAGCTCAATAGTTGGATGAGATATGGATGTAAAACAGCAAGTCGCTATGCAGCGCACCGAACTTGAAGCCGCAGTTGCGAAAGCGCTAGAGATGGCATCAGCCAGTGCAGATGCCGCTGAAGTTGCCATTACCAAGAGCACTGGCTTAAGTGTTTCTACTCGCATGTGCGAAGTAGAGAATGTTGAATTTAATAGTGATGGAGCTTTAGGTATCACTGTATATCGTGGACAACGTAAAGGCAGCGCCTCAACCTCTGATTTGAGTGAAAAAGCGATTCAGCAAACGGTAATGGCTGCTTTAGATATCGCGAAATACACGTCGGAAGATCCATTCGCTGGACCAGCGCCTAAAGAGCTTATGGTAAAAGAGATCCCTGATTTAGATCTGTTTCACCCAAATGCGATAGATCCAGACAGTGCAGCGAAGATTGCTATAGCCGCTGAACAAGCAGCACTGAATGTTAGCGAGAGAATCAAACAAAGTGATGGTGCAAGTTATGACAGCCATTACGGAGTTAAAGTGTACGGAAACAGTCATGGTCTGCTGGGTAGTTATGCGTCCAGTCGTCACAGCATTAGTTGTTGTGTGATTGGTGAAGGCAAAAATGGTGAGATGGAACGCGACTACAGCTACACCGTGGCTCGTCATTGCGATGATTTGTGGTCTCCAGAAGTCGTAGGTAAAGACGCGGCTGAGAAAACCGTAAGCCGACTCGATGCGCAAAAATTGAAAACTGGCAAGTTGCCTGTGATGTTTGCAGCCGATGTGGCTACGGGACTGCTTGGTCACTTAGTGATGGCCATCAGCGGCGGCAATCTATACCGTAAGTCATCATTCTTACTGGATCACTTAGGTAAACAAATTCTTCCTAGCTGGTTTAACGTTTCAGAACGCCCTCATATTCTGCGAGGCCTTGCGTCGAGTCCGTTTGACAGTGAAGGGGTGAGAACCGTTGATACAGAAATCATCACTGACGGTGTGCTTTCAACTTATCTTCTCACCAGCTACGCGGCGAGAAAAATGGGTATGACACCAACAGGCCATGCTGGTGGCATTCACAACTGCTTTGTGAAATCGACAGGGCAGAATTTCGAGCAAATGCTGAAAGAGCTTGGTACAGGTCTGCTTGTAACAGAAGTCATGGGACAAGGCGTGAATGTTGTCACTGGTGACTATTCTCGCGGTGCGGCGGGTTTTTGGGTTGAAAACGGTGTAATTCAGTATCCGGTATCGGAAATCACTATCGCTGGCAATCTGAAAGATATGTTCAATCAGATTGTGGCTGTCGGTAGCGATGTAGAAACGCGTTCGCAAGTCCAGACGGGTTCTATTTTGCTTGAGTCGATGAAAGTCGCAGGTGAATAAAAATTGAGAGAACAAAAAGCGCTGATGAAATTTCAGCGCTTTTTTATGTTTGTTTTTCAGATAAACAGATCTTTTAGATAAGTAGACTTTTCAGATAAACAGGGTAGCTAAACCTAAAAATACCGATAAGCCAACCACATCGGTAATGGTGGTCAGTGCCATACCACCAGCCAGTGCGGGGTCGATGTTCATTTTCTTCAGTATGACTGGAATCATTACACCTGCGACGCCAGCTACGAACAGATTGGTCATCATGGCTGCTGAGATAATGCCGCCCAACATCCATTCACCTTTCCATGCGACTACTATTGCCCCGATGATCAGCGCCCAAAGGATACCGTTTAGAAATCCGATTGAGGCTTCTTTGAGTAACAACTCGCGTTTGTTGCTGTCACCGATGTGACCTAAAGCTAAGCCACGAATGACCAGTGCGACGGTCTGGTTACCGGCCACACCGCCCATCGACGGCACAATGGTCATCAACACGGCAATCGCCGCCATTTGCTCCAAAGTGGCTTCAAACATGTTTGATACAGAAGCGGCAGCTAATGCCGCTAATACGTTCGCACCAAGCCATATACTGCGTTTACGAGCGGATTGAACAACAGGGGCGAAGGTATCTTCGTCGTCATCCATACCGGCCATACTCATCATCGAGTGCTCTGCATCTTCACGGATAACGTCAACCACGTCATCGATGGTGATACGGCCAACAAGATGTTGGTTTTCATCAACCACAGGAGCTGAGACCCAGTTACGACGTTCGAACAGGCTTGCAACATCTGAGTCTTTGGTATCGACTTTAATCGCTTCGTCTGCATCTTCCATAATATCGCTGACAGACACATCTAATTGAGCGGTGAGCAGCGCTGTTAACGATAGGTGGCCAATCAGACGGCTTTCCGAGTCGATAACATAAAGAGCATCGGTGGCTTCTGGAAGTTCACCTTTCATTCTCAGGTAACGCAATACAACATCGACATCAACATCACCACGGATGGTGATAACGTCGGTGTTCATCAAGCCGCCAGCGGTATCTTCAGGGTAGGACAGCGCTGTTTCTACACGCTGACGATCAGCGGAGTCCATTTGATCGAGAACTTCACGAGAGAGATCGTCAGGTAAGCTACGAAGAACGTAGGCCACATCATCTGTGTCCATGCCTTCGGTTGCTTCTGCCAGTTTCTCTGGCGCCATTTTCGATACGAGGGCATCTTTGACGTCTTCGTTTAGTTCATCAAGAATTTCACCGTAATCTTCAGGATCGGTCAGTTGCCACAGTACGTTACGTGCTTTGCGAGGCGAGGCTTCAAGTAGATGTGCAATGTCTTCTGGTTCCATGTCTTGTAGTTGTCTACGGACATGGACGAAGCGACCATTTTCTAATGCTTCTGTGATTTCTTGGAGGGTGTTATGTGCTTGGTCAAACTCGATTTGCTCGGCCATGGCTTCCTCCTCGTGAATGAATAGTTACAATGCGCAGCATAGTAACTTAATTCTATGCCTTATTTAATAGTAACTTGCTGGCAAAGATTAATTATTTGTCTCTATAACTGAACGCTGACATTGGATAGGGCAATTCTATTCATCGCGCTCATAGAGATGTTTTCACCTATCGATTTTTTGACTAAATATTCCTGAGCATGTCCAGGTAATATTCATTGTGGCGCGCTATTCGTCTTCGTCGAACTTATCTTCAATCAGATGACAAACCGCATCGAGGGCTTGTTCGGCTTGTGAACCTTCGGCTGAAATGGTTACGTTCTGCCCTTGGGCTGATTCCAGCATTAGCAGTCCCATCACACTGTCTGCCGTTGCTTCTTTTCCCTCTTGGCTTTGAATGGTCAAAATGGCATCGAAGGATTGCGCTAACTCCACTAGTTTGACTGCCGCTCGTGCGTGTAAACCAAGGCGATTCTGGATAAGAACAGTACGGCTAGATTGCGGCATAGGGCATCCTCTATGAGTGATTTTTTTCCAGTGAAGTATGGCGAATTTGTACTTGATGACCCAACAGTGAGAAGTATTCTCCCAGTTGTTGCGTCAAATAAACGGATCTGTGTTTACCGCCAGTACAACCAATGGCAATGGTTAGGTAACTGCGGTTATTTTTTTCTAACAGCGGGAGCCAATATTCAAAGAAGTGCTGAATCTGCTGTTTTAGTTCAATCACTTCTTTATGGCTCTCTAAAAAAGATTTAATCGGAGCATCTAACCCTGTTAGCGGGCGAAGCTCAGGCTGCCAATGAGGGTTCGGTAAAAAGCGAACGTCAAACACGTAATCCGCATCACTTGGTAAGCCATATTTAAAGCCAAAAGACTCAAACACCATCACTAGGTCTTTGCGACCTCGGCCTTCGATACGCATTCTGACCGTTTCACTCAGATCGTGCAGCGATTTACCTGTGCTGTCTAACAGTAAATCTGCTTGTTCTTTCAGAGGCTCCAACAAGCGTTTTTCAAGCTCGATGGCTTGTTCTAATGTTGGCTTCTTGTCACTGAGTGAAAGGGGATGGATACGGCGAGTTTCGCTGTAGCGTTTGAGTAGCGTCTCTTTGCTTGCATCGAGAAACAATACGCTCACATCGTTGTTTTGCTTGAGTTGTTGAAGAATATCTTCAACCAATGTCGGTTCTTTTGGCAGGTTTCGAATGTCGATGCTGACGGCAACGTTTTGTTTGCTGCCTTGTACCGACTGAATAAATGAATCCAATAGCACCACTGGTAAGTTATCAACGCAGTAATAACCCAAATCTTCCAGAACTCTTAACGCAACGCTTTTTCCTGCGCCAGATTGACCACTAACAACGATTAAACGCATAAGGCATACCTTAGGGTGGTTATTGAACCATTGGTGGCTGAACCATTATGTTGTACAGCTCTTCGTCGCTTTGAGCATTGCGAAGCTGTTTTAACGTTTGTTTGTCGTTCAAGCGCTCTGCCATGCAAGAAAGGGTTTTCAAATGCTCTTTGCATTGTTCT
Source organism: Vibrio sp. C8 (assembly GCF_054051265.1). NCBI lineage: Bacteria > Pseudomonadati > Pseudomonadota > Gammaproteobacteria > Vibrionales > Vibrionaceae > Vibrio > Vibrio sp. C8. The sequence goes on along the minus strand of NZ_JBPAOE010000033.1, from coordinate 45,149 downwards.
TCAGGAACAAGCAGTGCAAATAGAAGGTCAACAGGACGGTTATCGATAGAATCAAATTCGATAGGTTCTTCACATTGAAGTAATACCGCAACAGCGTTATCACTTGATGCCATTCGGGCGTGTGGGATGGCTATGCCATTACCAATACCGGTACTGCCCATCTTTTCACGGCTGAGCATGCATTCGAATAGTTCAGTTGCATTTTGTCCGGTGTATTCTGCAGCGATTTCGCTGATGATTTCGAGGGCTCTTTTTTTACTAGAGCATTGAACTGCACTTTTTGTGCAGCTCAATGAAAGTACTTCGCTTAATTGCATGATTAATGGCTACTTAGCTTTTCTTTATGCTTGTTGAGTTGTCTAACGAGTTTATCCACCAGGCCATCTATCGCTGCGTACATATTTTCGTTGTCCGCAGTGGCGTGAATTTCCCCTTGATTTATGTGGAGCGTAGCTTCGGCGATCTGGTGCAATTTTTCAACACGTAAAATCACTTGAATGCTGTTTATATGATCAAAAAAGCGTTCTAGTTTTTCGAATTTGGAGTGAACATAGTCTTGCATTGAATCGGTAAGATCAATGTGATGGCCTTGGATATTGATTTGCATAGACTTTCCTTCTCTGTTTGGCCTTAAAGTAGGCGTTTACGCTGACTAGAGGGGGCTATTCCCAAAGATTCACGGTATTTCGCAATCGTTCGTCTTGCGACCTGAATCCCCTGATCAGCAAGTAGAGCCGCGATCTTACTGTCACTCAACGGTTTTGCTGGGGTTTCCGCAGCAACCAGTTTTTTGATCAGTGCACGAATCGCGGTAGATGAACATTCTCCACCATTGTCAGTGCTGACGTGACTAGAGAAAAAGTACTTCAGTTCAAATATACCTCGTGGGGTATGCATGTATTTCTGTGTCGTAACACGAGAAATGGTTGATTCATGCATCTCCACGGCTAAAGCGACGTCATTTAGGACCATCGGCTTCATGGCTTCTTCGCCATATTCAAAGAAATCACGCTGGTGTTCAACTATGCATTTGGCAACTTTGAGCAAAGTCTCGTTTCGACTTTCTAAGCTTTTGATTAACCATTTAGCCTCTTGCAAATTGGTACGGATATAGTTGCTGTCTGCACTATTGCCGCGACCAAGGTTTGCGTACTGCTGGTTCACTTTCAATTTTGGAACGCTGTCTGGATTAATAGTAACAATCCATTTGCCGTGCTCTTTGTACACAGAAACATCCGGAATGACGTATTCTGCGTGCTCTGAGGCAATGCGGCTACCTGGCCGTGGATCCAACTGTTGAATCAGTTGAAGCACTTCGCGTAAGTCCTCTTCTTTGAGTTTAGTCTCTTTCAATATGAGTTTGTAATCGCGATTACCAAGTTGATCGATATGATTAGCCAATATTTGTTTGGCACTGTCTAACCAAGGAGTATCTTCAGGATAGGTTGCCAATTGCAAGAGTAGGCAATCTTGGAGGTTTAGAGAAGCAACACCGAGCGGATCAAATTGTTGAATACGCTTTCGTACCGCTTCAACTTCGTCTAGTTCAATTTCTTCGCTGTGGAAATTCTCTTGGATATCTTCTAAAGAAACGGTGAGATAACCGTAATCGTCAATCGCATCGATTAACGCAAGAGCAATAGAACGGTCGTTTTCGCTGAAAGGGGTGAGGTCAAGTTGCCACAAAAGATAGTCTTGCAGCGTTTGTGTCGTTTCGCCTTGGTACACTGGCATATCATCATCTAGTGCAATACCTGTACTACCTGTATTGGCGCTGTAAACATCGTCCCAAGTTGTGTCGATTTCTAATTCAGCGCTGATTTCAGATTTTTCAATCAGTTCAGAACTGTCTTGAGGTTCAATCTCTAGGATATCTGCGCTGTTGTCCTTTTCCTCATGACTATTCGTCAAGCTTTCAACTGATGACAGTTCATCTCCAGGCTCTTCAACATCCAATAGAGGATTAGAATCCAACGCTTCTTGGATCTCTTGCTGCAGATCGAGTGTTGACAGTTGCAATAAGCGAATGGCTTGCTGCAACTGTGGTGTCATAGCTAACTGTTGGCCTAACTTAAGCTGTAATGAGGGTTTCATTCAGTAACGACTACCTTGTTGTTAGAATTGCCCATGATATTAATCATAGACGGAATTGTTCACCGAGATATACCTGCTTAACTTGTTCGTTGTTCAGCACTTCTTGCGGTGTTCCTTCAGCGATGAGCTGCCCTTGACTTACAATATAAGCCTTTTCACATACATCGAGTGTTTCTCGAACGTTGTGGTCAGTGATCAGGACTCCCAGTCCTCGATCTCTTAAGTGTTCAATGATTTTTTTTATGTCGATAACAGAAATTGGGTCAACCCCAGCGAAGGGTTCATCCAGCAAAATAAATTGCGGATTCGCTGCCAAAGCGCGGGCAATTTCAACACGACGACGCTCACCACCAGACAATGCCATACCTGCACTGCTTCGGATATGCTGAATGTGGAATTCATCGAGTAGATCTTCAAGCTTATCTTGGCGTTCTTCTCGGCTTAATTCTTCACGTGTTTGCAATACGGCCATGATGTTATCTTCCACTGAGAGTTTGCGGAAGATGGACGCTTCTTGTGGCAAATAGCCAATACCCATACGAGAACGACTGTGCATTGGCAAAATACTGATGTCTTTATCATCAATACTGATGGTACCTTCGTCACGCGCTACCAAGCCTACAATCATGTAGAAAGAGGTTGTTTTACCCGCACCGTTTGGCCCAAGTAACCCAACAATTTGGCCTGATTCTACTTTTAGGCTTACGTCAGAGACGACTTTTCGTTTTTTGTAGCTTTTCGCTAAATGTTCTGCTTTTAAGATCGCCATAGTTATTCTTTTGGTGCTGCTTGTGGCTGAAGAACAGTGGATACTCGACCACCGCCATTGCCGTCAGCAATAAGTTTTTGCGATGAAATTTGGTAGCGAATTTTGTTACCACGAATTTCACTGTCGTCTTGGGACAGCAGGGCTTTATCTACCATGGTCAACTCATCGGCAGCCATTTTGTAATACAGTTCTTTTGCTTCACCGTACAACGTTTTGCCATCGTCGGTCAGCTGAGAAAAAGTCGCTACGTCACCATAGCCTTCTATTTCTTCAATTTGTCCGGTTTTTGCATCACGAATGACGATCAACTTATCTGCGTTGATATTAATGCTGCCCTGTTTCAGCTTTACATCACCAAGGAAAGTAACTCGGTTACTTTTCATATCTAACTGTTGGCTGTCAGAGTCAATGTACACAGGTTGCTGGCTATCGGTTGATAGAGCCAGAGCCTGACCAGAAGTCAGTAAGCAAGCAATAAGACTAAGGTGTGAGAGTTTCATATCTACCTTGTACATGGTTATAAAGAACAGCCGAATGGTCACCAAAGTTACCTTTCATCGCCTGTCCATTTGTTTCAAATTGCGGACCGTTTAAATCTACTGGATTATCAGCCCAAAAATCACGGTTCTTGAGATGAATGCTCATTCTTGTGGTCGTGAGCTTATCAAAACCAGAATCGTCGAGTAAATTCTTCACAATAACATCATCATACAGCGTTAAGACGTTATCTTTAGCTAAAATACCGCGCTTTGCTGTGATCTCCCACTCTTGATTGGTACCCTCGCGATAGATTTTTAATATCGGAGTATCAAAAATGGTATTGCCACTCTTGGCATAGTGATCCAAATGTGTAGACGTGATCACATAACTTCTTACACCGCTCTCGTTGTATGAGACGTTATCTAAATTGATTCCGCTAAACATCGGTAGTTCCATATTGGGAGCTACTTGGATGTCAGCCGTTTGCTCTTTGTCGAACAGGTAATAAGCAGACCATGAAGCGACAAATAGAAGTATCGTATAAAGAATACGAGACAAACTCATATACTTAAGCCTTTATGAACGTCCAACTCGTTACGTGCTTGTAGAATCAAATCACATACTTCACGTACTGCGCCACGTCCACCGTTAATTGTTGTTACATAGTTAGCGCGTTTAGCAAGCAGAGGATGCCCGTCAGCAACACAGACTTTAAGCGCTACTTTTTCCATTACTGGCCAATCGATTAAGTCATCACCAATATAGCCTGTATGTTGCGGTTCTATCGCTAATTTTTGGCAAATATCGTTGTACGCTTTCACTTTATCGTCTTGGCCTTGGTAAATAAGTTTTATACCAAGCGCATTCATGCGGTTTTCCACGATTTTTGATTGGCGACCAGTGATGATGGCGACTTCAATTCCCGCATTCATCAGTGATTTTACGCCATAGCCGTCACGGGTGTGGAAGGTCTTTAGTTCTTCGCCATTATTGCCCATGTAGACTAAGCCATCGGAAAACACACCATCGACATCGCAAATTAGCAGTTTTATCTCTTTTGCGATAGCAAGAATAGAAGCGTCAACCTCGCCATAAAGCGTTTCGATAGTCTGAGCCATTACATCACCCCAGCTTTAAGCAAGTCATGCATGTTTAGCGCGCCCACTACTTTACCATCTTCCACCAGCATTAAGCCGTTAATGCGTTTTTCCTGCATCAGGTTTAAACCTTCAACAGCCAGCAAGTTTGGAGAAGCCACAGTCGGGTTCTTCGTCATTACTTCACTGATGGTTGCGGTATGGATATCAATGCGTTTATCAAGAATTCGACGCAAATCGCCATCAGTAAAGATGCCGATCAGATGATCGTCTTCATCGGTTACCGCTGTCATTCCTAAGCCTTTCTGGCTGATTTCTAACAGCGCTTCTCTAACCAATGCTGTTGGTTTTACTTTTGGCAAAGCTTCACCGAAATGCATGATGTCGGCGAGTTTCATTAGCAGTTTACGGCCTAAGGCACCACCAGGATGAGAAAGTGCAAAGTCTTCCGCAGTAAATCCGCGAGCTTGCAGTAATGCGACAGCCAATGCATCGCCCATCACCAAGGTTGCTGTGGTGCTGGATGTTGGTGCTAAACCCAGAGGGCAAGCTTCTTTTGGAACCGTAATTTGCAAATGGATATCTGACAGTTTTGCCATGTTTGACTGAGGGTTACCAGTCATACTAATAATGCGGTTGTTTAATCGTTTTAGTACGGGAAACAGAGAGAGAATTTCAGCTGACTCTCCTGAGTTTGATATTGCTAAAACGATGTCACCATGTTCGATCATACCCAAATCGCCGTGAGACGCTTCTCCGGGATGAACAAAAAATGCTGAAGTGCCAGTACTGGCTAGTGTCGCCGCTATTTTTTTACCAATATGGCCGGATTTACCAATACCCATAACCACAACTTTGCCATTTTTGTTGTCCAGCATCATTTCACAAGCGTGGACAAAGTCGTCATTGATGTATTGGTCTAGCTGCTGTAATGCTTCGATTTCCGTTGTCAGCACTTGCTGAGCAACACTGCGGTAGTCAAAGTTATTAGACATATTACGCTCCAATTACGCTGCCATATTCATAAATAGATAAGTTTGGTACGCCAGAAAGGTGACACACAGAATCGCACCTTCAATACGATTTATGCTGCGTGATTTACCCAACGCCATCACCACGAGTAGAAGAGAAACGCCAAGCATGACCCAAAAGTCTCGTCCCATCGCATGTTCACTGAGTACCGAAGGGTTTAAGATTCCCGGAATGCCCATTACAGCCAAAATATTAAATACGTTCGAACCTACGATATTACCTACCGCCATGTCGTCTTCACCTTTTAGAACTCCCGCAACAGAAGCGGCAAGTTCTGGAAGGCTGGTACCGACTGCGATAATCGTCAAGCCGATCACAAGATCACTCATTCCAAAGTATTTGGCGATAATTACAGCATTGTCGACAAGTAAACCTGCAGAGATCGGCAGCAGAATCAAACCAATCGCGATCCACATGGCTGCTTTTGGATTACTCACACCGTCAGGAATTTCAGATTCCTGTTCTTCCAATAGAAGATCGCCATTTCTTTGTTCGTTGCGGCTGATTTTTAGCATTGCGAGAATGAATACGCCGAACAAAACAAACAGCAATACGCCTTCATAAAAGCCTAGGTGGTTATTCCACATAATTGCACCAGCTAACAAAGTCACTGCAATCATCAGAGGGAATTCTCTGCGAAGTACTGGAGAGCTGATAGCAAGTGGTTTAATTAAGGCTGTAATACCCAGAATCAGCGCGATGTTCGCTATATTGGAGCCGAGTACGTTACCCACGGCTGTATCTGTTTTACCATCAAGTGCTGCTGTCGCTGAAACCATCATTTCTGGAGCAGAAGAGCCCATGGCCAGAATTGTCATACCGATGACTAGTGGAGAGATTCCGAAGTTGCGTGCTAAAGCTGCAGAACCGAAGACGAGTTTATCGGCACTCCAAACTAAAATGATTAGACCTACAATTAGAAACGCAACTGCTTCGATCATGGTGATTCCTATACTTAATCAGCGACTAAAATGTTTAACCGTCGATTTTGACGCTTTGATGGGGAAAAGGGAAGTCGAAGTTCCAATTTATTGTTCTTCATCTTGGGCAAATTTGTATACAAATGTAGAGGTAATGAAAAAACGCGCCTACGCTTGATGTAAACGAAAAGATGAGCCATTTATCAATAAATTGACCGATAAAACTGGAACTAACGTCTGATTTTGGTTTCAATGTACCAGCAATTGAACAGTGCTTTTAATTTAGGATGAATATGCTTATTATGGCCTATTACATGGATGAGAATCTTACAGCAGCGAATAGCCAGTATGCCTGACACTGACTTAGTCACTATAAAAAATCTAACCTTTTCCCGATCTAACCGAATCATTTTTGATGACATCAGTCTTCAAGTTCCTAAAGGTAAAATTACCGCAATCATGGGGCCGTCAGGAATTGGTAAAACAACGCTTTTACGACTTATTGGTGGTCAACTGTATCCTGAAACAGGGGAAATCTGGTTTGATGGCAGTAATATTCCAACCTTAAGTCGAAATAAATTATATAAAGCGCGTAAGAAAATGAGCATGCTTTTCCAGTCTGGTGCTCTGTTTACTGATCTTAACGTATTTGACAACGTCGCTTTCCCTATCCGAGAACACACTGATCTCGATGAGTCTTTGATTCGAACCTTAGTGCTTTTGAAGCTTGAAGCGGTAGGACTTCGGGGCGCTGCTTATTTGATGCCTAGTGAACTTTCAGGTGGTATGGCAAGACGTGCTGCACTGGCTCGCGCTATTGCTCTCGATCCTGAACTTATTATGTATGACGAACCTTTTGTTGGTCAGGATCCTATCACTATGGGTGTATTGGTTGAATTGATTCGAAATTTGAACCAAGCACTCGGTGTGACTTCCGTTGTTGTTTCCCATGATGTGCCGGAAGTGATGAGCATTGCAGATTGGGTGTACTTATTGGCAGAAGGTAAAGTAATCGCTCAAGGTACCCCACAAGATTTGTATAAAACTGAAGATCCTCGTGTTCAACAATTCTTAAAAGGTGAAGCGGATGGCCCTGTGCCGTTTCGTTATCCTGTTCAACCAGTCGAAAAGGATCTTTTCCATGTTGGCTGATTTATTACAACGGGTTAGCCAATTAGGGCGTCGCTTTTTTGCCATTTGTGAATCATTTGGCCGAGCAAGCTTAATGGTTTCAGGGGCGCTGTTTGGGCGACCTCATCCCATCAAAAATTTCCCACTTCTTGTTAAACAGCTCTACAGCATTGGTGTTCAATCTTTAGCGATCATTATCGTATCGGGGCTGTTTATCGGTATGGTTCTCAGTCTGCAAGGCTATGTGATTCTTGTTGATTACGGAGCCGAAACCAGCTTAGGTCAAATGGTTGCTCTTTCATTATTACGTGAACTTGGGCCAGTGGTGACTGCTCTTTTGTTTGCTGGTCGAGCGGGCTCTGCACTGACGGCTGAAATCGGATTGATGAAAGCCACAGAACAAATTTCCAGCTTGGAAATGATGGCCGTCGATCCTCTAAAGCGTGTGATTGCGCCAAGATTATGGGCTGGTTTGATTTCTATGCCACTTCTCGCCATGATTTTTATGGCAGTAGGCATATGGGGTGGTCAGTTGGTTGGTGTTGATTGGAAAGGCATCGATCACGGTAGCTTCTGGTCCACGATGCAGGCATCAGTGGAACTGGGTGAAGATATTGGTAACAGTTTGATTAAGTGCGTGGTGTTTGCCATTACTGTCACTTGGATCTCACTGTTTAATGGGTATGACGCGGTTCCAACTTCGGAAGGGATCAGTCGAGCAACGACAAGAACTGTTGTGCATTCGTCTCTAGCGGTATTAGGGCTAGACTTTGTATTGACTGCATTGATGTTTGGGAACTAATCATGCAACAGACACGTAAACTAGAATTTTGGGTAGGCAGTTTTGTGCTAGCGGGGATTTGCGCAATTCTGGTAATGATTTTTCAAGTCGCTGACGTGAAAGGTCTGGGAACAAACGATACTTACTCACTCCGAGCAGAGTTTGACAACATTGGTAGCTTAAAAGTGCGAGCACCAGTCAAAGTAGGTGGGGTTGTGGTGGGCCGCGTCTCATCCATCGTTTTGAATAAGAATAGCTTACTTCCGGTTGTGACTATGGCTATTGATAGCCAATATAATCAGTTTCCTGACAATTCGAGCTTGCACATTTTAACTGCTGGATTGATCGGCGAACAGTACATCAGTCTTATCCCTGGCTTTGTATTTGAAGATGAAGAGATGCTGAAAGATGGAGATCTGATTGAAGATACGAAATCAGCACTCATTTTAGAAGATTTGATTGGTCAGGTGCTATATAGCGTAGGTGGTTCGGAAAGTAAGGCGGATAAGGAGTAAACCATGTTGAAACGTTATGTCACCACATTGTGGATATTGCTCTTATCGTGGACAGTGAACGCACAAGAAATTGACCGTACTGATCCTTACAAAATGATGAAGCAAGTTGCAGAGCAGTCATTTACACGATTGAAAGCAGAGCAACCAAAAATCCAAGAAAATCCAGATTACTTAAAAGTGATCGTTGAAGAAGAGCTAATGCCTTACATCAATGATCAATATGCAGCGCTAAAACTGCTGGGCTCAAATTTGAAAGGCGCAAAAAGAGAAGATGTGGGTGAGTTTGTAACAGCATTCAGAGCTTATTTAGTCACAAACTATGCGCAGGTTTTGACTCAGTATACCAACCAAGAAATCGAGTTTGGTCCAGAGCCTTTGCTTGAAGATGACCGTCGAATTTCGAGTATTAAGGTGGATATTATTGATTCGCCGCGTCCAAACATTAAGTTGGAATTTAAGTTACGCAAAGAAAAGTCAGGTGATTGGAAAGCGTTCGACATGATAGCCGAAGGCATCAGTTTCCTGACGAGTAAACAATCTGAATGGAATGGCAAAATTCGCCAAGAAGGTATTTTGGCAGTAGCAAAAGAATTGCAGGATTTGTCGACACAACCTATTCGATTTGAGAGCAAAACCCAATGACGCATCCGCAATGGCAGATGGTTAATTCAGAGATAGCGAAGCTGACCGGAGCGCTGGATCGTGATAAGGTGCCGCTCTTATGGCAAACATTGCAGCAATGGCAGCCAGAAACAGAACAGTTTGAAGTTTCGTTACAGAACGTTGAACGTATTGATTCTGCTGGTATGGTGATGTTGATTCACCTAATAGAGCATGCAAAAAAACGAAATTGCCATATAATGCTCAGCTTTGTGCCAGAAGAGCTGGGCACACTAATTCAGTTGAGCAATATTGAAGAGTTGATGTCTCAACATATACAAATTTCCAACGGGGTGAATTGTGGATAGCACACAACTTAAAGAAATCTTAGATCAAGCACTCAACCTTCAAGAGATCCATTGTAAAGGTGAAGGCAGCCACTACGAAGTTATCGCTGTGGATGAATGCTTTGAATCAATGAGCCGTGTGAAGAAACAACAGCTAATATACGGTCCACTAATGGAATATATTAAGCGTAACGATGTTCATGCCGTTTCTATTAAAGCGTTCACGCCTGCTGAGTGGGCTCGCGATAAAAAATTGATGTCACTTTAAGGTTAGTGAATGGATAAGTTTCGAGTTATTGGGTCAGATAAGCCGCTACAAGGTGAAGTGACCATTTCTGGTGCTAAAAACGCAGCACTGCCAATTTTATTTGCGTCTATTCTGGCAACTGAGCCAGTAGAGGTGAGCAATGTACCTCACCTGCGTGATATTGATACCACAATGGAACTGCTTAAGCGCTTAGGTGCAAAAGTAGAACGTAATGGTTCAGTTCATGTTGATCCAAGCCAGATTAATCAATTCTGTGCTCCATACGATTTAGTAAAAACAATGCGCGCTTCTATCTGGGCTTTAGGTCCACTGGTTGCTCGTTTTGGTGAAGGTCAGGTATCGCTACCTGGAGGTTGTGCTATCGGTGCTCGCCCTGTGGATCTTCATATTCACGGTTTAGAGCAACTGGGTGCTACGATCGTTTTAGAAGACGGTTATGTAAAAGCCAGCGTTGATGGTCGCCTTAAAGGTGCACACATCGTGATGGATAAAGTGAGTGTAGGTGCCACGATCACTATTATGTGTGCTGCAACCTTAGCTGAAGGAAAAACCATTTTAGATAACGCAGCGCGCGAGCCAGAAATTGTCGATACCGCTAAGTTCTTAAATCAACTTGGTGCGAAAGTTTCGGGCGCAGGTACTGACACTATTACTATCGAAGGTGTTGAGTCTCTTGGTGGCGGTAAGCACACTGTTGTGGCAGACCGTATTGAGACGGGTACTTTCCTAGTCGCTGCTGCGGTTTCTAAAGGCAAGATTGTTTGTCGTAAAACCAATGCTAAATTACTGGAAGCGGTTATCGCTAAGCTTGAAGAAGCGGGTGCAGATATCGAAACGGGTGACGATTGGATCAGCTTAGATATGACTGAGCGTGAGTTGAAAGCGGTATCCATTCGCACGGCTCCACATCCGGGTTTCCCAACCGATATGCAAGCCCAGTTCACTTTGCTCAATATGATGGCAAAGGGGGGAGGTGTGATTACCGAAACCATTTTTGAAAACCGATTTATGCATGTTCCAGAGCTTATGCGTATGGGTGCTAAAGCGGAAATCGAAGGTAACACGGTAATTTGTGGTGACGTAGATTCGTTAAGTGGTGCACAAGTGATGGCGACAGACTTACGCGCCTCTGCAAGCTTAGTGATTGCTGGCTGTATTGCTCACGGCGAAACCATTGTCGACCGTATTTATCATATTGATCGTGGTTATGAGCGTATTGAAGATAAGCTTTCAGCACTTGGCGCAAATATTCAGCGCGTACATGTAGCAAGCTAAATTTCAATTTGGTTTATAGGCCGAAGTCTCTTGATTTCGGCTTTTTATTTTGACCTGAGTTTTGATTTTTGTCTGAGCCAGGGTTGTTGAGCTCCTTTGGAGAAAACAGATGATTGCACTATTTCGTATCATTGCTGTCGCTATCTTTGCGGTGGTGATGTTTGTATTCGGATGTGGTTACTGCTTGTTAAGCCCGCGTAACCCGAAGCATGTATTCACTTTTGGTCGCATGTTTGCAGCGATGTCGAAAGTGTTTGGCATTAAGTTGGAACTTCGCATTCCAGAAGATGCTTACAAGCGTGGACAGGCGGTTTACATCGCAAACCACCAAAACAACTGGGACCTTTTCACTGTTTCATCAGCGGTAACACCGAAAGTGGTTACCGTGGGTAAGAAAAGCCTAGCGTGGATGCCACTGTTTGGTCAGTTGTACTGGTTGACGGGTAATATACTGATTGACCGAGCAAATAAAACAAAAGCGAAAGGTACAATCAACCAAGTGGTTGATAGCATTAAAAACAGTGACGTATCAGTGTGGATGTTCCCTGAAGGTACTCGTTCTCGTGGCCGTGGCTTATTACCATTTAAAACGGGCGCTTTCCATGCAGCAATCGGCGCTCAAGTTCCAGTTATTCCTATCGTTTGCAGTTCAACCCGCAAGTTACGTTTAAATCGCTGGAATAACGGCCATGTAATTGTAGAAATGCTGCCACCTGTGACAGTCGAAGAATATAAAGACAAATCGGTGCGCGATCTTTCAAATCAGTGCTATGAAGCAATGAAAGTGAAGCTGGAAGAGCTTGATAAAGAAGTCTCTCAGCTTAACGCGAAAAAATAGCGTTTTTATTGGCGAATAAAAAGGGTTGCTTCGGCAACCCTTTTTGTTTGTTCAGTCGCACCACACTGAGCGGTACTGGCTGCTCAACTAAAATTATTTACGAACGGCAATCGCTTCGATTTCGATACCTACGTCTTTTGGTAGACGAGCCACTTCCACACATGAACGAGCAGGGTAGTGAGCGACATTATGCTCGTCAAAGAACTTACCGTAAACTTCGTTCACTGTACCGAAATCGTTGAGATCTTTTACGAATACAGTCATTTTTACGATATCGCCAACTGTTAAGCCAGAAGCTTCAACCACAGCTTTTACGTTGTCTAGAGATTGACGCGCTTGGACAGCGATATCGTCAGAAACTTCACCTGTTACTGGGTTTACTGGGATTTGACCAGAAGTTAAAACCATATTGCCAAGGTCAACACCTTGAATATATGGACCAATTGCCGCTGGAGCAGATTCTGTGTGCAAAACTTTTGTCATGGTTCTTATTCCATTCATTATTCGAATTTAAAAGGTCTGTTTACTTGCGGTGTGAACACCACTCAGATAACAGACCTTAGCAGTTTGCCTTTTATACCTTGATAGGTAAAGGCTTGATTACCCTTCGCGTTCAGTCACGATTTCGCGGGAGAATACTTTCTCACAGTACTTACACTTCAGGCGAATATCGTTATTTTTTTCGACAATACTGAAGCTGCTTTCTACTGGTTCATTGTGAGAAATACAGTTGCTGTTTGGACAGGCAAACACGCTGTTGATTTTCTCAGGCAGCTCTAGGGCAAGCTTTTTTACCACTTCGTAGTTTTCGATTTGGTTTACCGTTGCGTGTGGAGCGTAAAGTGCAAGTTTGTTCGCTTGTTCTTCGTTGATGAACACGTTTTCAATCTTTAACAGATCTTTATGCCCAAGAGCAGACGATGGCAAATTTAAACCAATAGTCACTCGTTGTTGGGTATTGTGCATATCAAACAGTTTAAGAACTTTGATGCCCACTTGTGCTGGAATATGGTCAATCACTGTGCCGTTTTTGATGGCCTCAACTTGTAGTTTAGTTTCTTTACTCATGACAGTCTCCGATTACAGTGATTCGTTCAAAACTAGGGCTAACAGTGCTTCACGTGCATAAACACCATTGTTCGCTTGTTGGAAGAAATAAGCGTGAGGTGTTTTATCGACGTCGGTGGTGATTTCGTCAACACGAGGAAGCGGGTGAAGAACCTTCATATTTTCACGGGCATTTTCAAGCATTGCAGCGGTTAGAACGAAAGCTGACTTAATGTGTAAGTATTCAGATGGGTCAAAACGTTCTTTCTGTACGCGAGTCATGTACAGGATATCGAGTTCTGGGATCACGCTTTCCATATCGCTGTGTAAGCTGTATTCCACACCCGCTTCATCCAGTTCTTCACAGATATAATCAGGCATCGCTAAGGCGTCTGGTGCAACAAAGAAGAAACGGTTGTTATCAAACTTAGCCAAAGCTTGAGCAAGTGAATGCACCGTGCGTCCATATTTTAAATCACCGACAAAAGCTACGTTCAAATTGTCTAGTCGACCTTGAGTTTCATACAGAGTAAACAAATCGAGAAGCGTTTGAGTTGGGTGTTGGTTTGAACCGTCGCCCGCATTGATGACAGGAACGCCATTAGAAAACTCAGAAGCAAGACGCGCGGCACCTTCTTGTGGGTGACGCATAACAAAAGCATCCACATAAGAAGTAATAATCTGAACGGAATCCGCCAGTGTTTCTCCTTTGTTTGCTAACGAGGTGTTACCGCCATTATCAAAACCGATGACGCTACCACCGATACGTTGAATCGCCGTTTCAAATGATAAGCGCGTACGAGTGGACGGCTCAAAGAAACAGCTTGCAACAACTTTGTTTTTTATCAGCTCAGGTTTTGGTTCAGCTTTAAGCTGGCCGGCAGTTTGAACAATCAATTCCAATTCTTGTCTTGAAAGCTCAGAAATGGAGATGATGTGCTTTTTATAAAGCGAGTTAGCCATGATCTTCTTCCCTATCATTTTCTTAAAGTCATAAAAAAGCCCCCCAATAAGGGAGGCTTTAGAATTCAACAACGGGGGAAAACAGTTTGCCCTGTAAGCGTACTTGCTTACCGAAATTTTTAGCTGCACGATAGTCTATATGCATCAATTTCATTGGGCCCCCCTAGACAAATTGCTGGGAATTATACGCTTTGTTTTTAGTGACGCAAGCGATTACGTCATTTATCGCTTCGCTGATCGCCCAGTGTTGCAACCATCACGGCTTTAATGGTGTGCATGCGGTTTTCTGCTTCATCAAACACAATTGAATAGTCGGATTCAAACACATCTTCCGTCACTTCCAGACCTTTCATACCAAACTTTTCAGCCACTTGCTTACCAATAGTGGTTTCATCGTTATGAAATGCTGGTAAGCAGTGCATGAATTTCACATGCGGGTTGCCAGTGGTTTTGATCACATCCATATTGACCTGATAAGGCTTCATTAAAGCAACGCGTTCATCCCATGCTTCAGGCGCTTCACCCATAGAGACCCAAACGTCGGTGTAAAGAAAATCACAACCTGTGACGCCCTCTGCAACATTTTCTGTAAGGGTGATTTTTGCGCCGCTCTCTTTGGCTAATTCTTGGCAGGTTTGCACCAACTCGGCATCCGGCCAGTACGCTTTTGGTGCAACCAAGCGGATATCCATCCCCATTTTTGCCGCGCCAACCATCAGTGAATTACCCATGTTGTTACGGGCGTCGCCGAGGTAAGCGAACTTAACTTCGCTGAGTGGTTTGCCGCGAGAGTATTCTTGCATGGTTAAGAAGTCAGCCAGAATTTGAGTTGGGTGAAATTCATCGGTTAAGCCGTTCCAGACTGGTACACCAGCATATTTACCGAGTTCTTCAACAATGTCCTGACCAAAGCCACGATATTGAATACCATCGTACATACGGCCCAACACGCGAGCGGTATCTTTCATCGATTCTTTGTCGCCAATTTGCGAGCCTGAAGGACCAAGGTAGCTGACCTGTGCGCCTTGATCAAAAGCAGCCACTTCAAAGGCACAGCGGGTACGAGTAGAGGCTTTTTCAAAAATGAGCGCGATGTTTTTACCGATTAGTTTTTTTTGCTCAGTGCCCGCTTTTTTTGCTCGTTTTAAATCAGCAGAGAGATCCAGTAATAATTGGATTTCTTTCTGCGTAAAATCAAGCAGTTTAAGATAATTGCGGTGACGTAAATTGAAAGCCATGACTCAGTCCTTAAATACAAATAACGAGTAGGGCTAGTTAAACATAGAAATGCTATAAAAGTGAATAATTATTTTAAATGAAAGGCGAGATGTGCCTAACATCTCGCCACATGTGCTTATAAATTCTCTTCGGCGAATTCAGCCAATCGGCTGCGAACCACACCGTTGAGGTGGATGTTGGCGCTGCCTTCAAAGTTTTTGAAGCGCTCAACCATATAGGTTAAACCAGATGTAACAGGGGTTAGGTATGGTGAATCGATCTGTGCAAGGTTACCTGAACACACAATCTTGGTGCCTTCACCACAGCGAGTGATGATGGTTTTGATTTGTGAAGCTGTAAGGTTTTGGCATTCATCAAGCAGAACAAAGGCATCTTGTATTGAACGCCCACGCATGAAGTTGATGGATTTGAACTGAATATTGGCTTTATCAACGATGTATTTCAAAGAGCCCTCAGTGCAATGGTCATTTTTGTGTAGAGCCTCTAGGGTGTCAGTCACCGCTGCCAACCAAGGCATCATTTTTTCTTCCTCGGTACCAGGAAGGAAACCAATAGATTCACCGATATCAGGTGTGTTTCGGGTGACGATGATCTTATCGAACATCTTTTTCTCAACGGTTTGTTCCAGCGCGGCAGCCATTGCAAGCAGTGTTTTACCACTACCAGCGGCACCTGTTAGAATGACTAAGTCTATTTCAGGGTCAAGCAGTGCATTTAACGCCATGGCCTGATAGATGTTTTTCGGCATGATATCCCAAGCTTTGCGGTGCATCATGCGTTCTCGGCTTAGGTCGCGCAAGGTGATTTTGTCTTCGGTGATGGTCTCTACTCGAGCCGCAAAATCACTTTCTTCGTCGATAACGTATTGGTTGATATAAGTGGGTTCAAATGGTTCGCGATCGAGTTTGTGGTAAGTTTTGCCTTCGAGTGCATAACTATCTACATTCTCAATGTCATCCCAAAAATTTCCCGTTCGGGTTTGGAAACCTTTGGTGAGGTACTGGACGTCATCAATCAGTTGGTCCGTACGATAGTCTTCAACATAACGTACGCCTGCGCCTTTGGCACGTAGACGCATGTTGATGTCTTTGGTGATTAGAACAACCGAGCGAGGAGCGCGTTTGTTCTGCAAATGGAGTACAGCGTTAAGTATACGGTTGTCGCCTTTTTTGTCGGTGAAAGCTTTTACGCTCTCGTGGACATCATAGTCGGCTAAGATTGAAATGGTGCCGGTCGCACTGCTTTGTTTGGTAAAAGGGATCCCTTCTGATATCTCATCTGGTGTTGCATCGTGAAACAAATTCTCCAACGCTCGAATCGCCACTCGAGCATCACGCGCAACGTCGCGTTTGCTGTCTTTGATTCGGTCGAGTTCTTCGAGGACGGTCATGGGGATGACCACATCATGTTCTTGGAAGGAGTAAATGGCTAGAGGTTCATGAAGTAGGATATTGGTATCCAGTACAAACAGTTTCCGATCGGTATCGCCCATAAGCGTCTCCTTGCTATCGCATAGCTTGCTATCAGAGGATGTCTGCAGCCAGAGGTCGCAACGAATCGTACGCTTTGGGTAGGCTTTCGATCTATTGCGACTTACTGCAAACCCGAGTTGATACTCACTGTTTTGATAAGCAGACTTTGTGCCAAATTTTCACTTGGTTTTATCTGTTTATCTCTATTGAGTATAGCAACGTCTTATCTAAGAAATGCCACTGGTTTCTTACAGTTTGATGTCATCTGACATTTGAAGAAAAAATGCTGGGAATCAACGTGACCTGTATCACGCCATCAAGTAAGATTAGCGACCTTTTTCTGCTGCACTCTCCTAAAACGATCATAATTAGGAGCTGAATTCTCTATGTGGCAGATTTCTATTTATAATTATCCAATCCAAATTGATGAGGTAGTCGATTAATGACTTTTGCTTTGGGGCAACGCTGGATTAGCGATACGGAAAGCGATTTAGGTTTAGGTACCGTCGTAGCAATGGATGCGCGAACTGTTACTGTTATGTTTGCAGCGTCAGAAGAAAACCGAGTATATGCTCGCAATGACGCTCCGGTAACACGAGTGACATTTAATGTCGGCGACGTTATTGATAGCCAAGAAGGCTGGTCACTCAAAGTTGAGCAAGTGGTTGAAGACCAGGGCTTGCTTACCTACCTCGGAACTCGTGAAGATACGCAAGAGTCAGGTGTGGCTCTGCGCGAAATCTTCCTGAGCAATCAAATTCGATTTAACAAGCCACAAGATAAGCTGTTCGCAGGTCAGATTGATCGTATGGACAACTTTGTGTTGCGCTACCGCTCTTTGACTAACCAGTTTCAGCAACACAAGAGCCCAATGCGTGGCTTGTGTGGTATGCGCGCAGGTCTGATTCCTCACCAGCTCTATATTGCTCATGAAGTGGGGCGTCGCTATGCACCGCGTGTTTTGCTGGCTGATGAAGTGGGTTTGGGTAAAACCATTGAAGCTGGCATGATCATCCACCAACAGGTGCTTTCTGGTCGTGCAGAACGCATTCTGATTGTGGTTCCTGAAACACTGCAGCACCAATGGCTGGTAGAGATGATGCGCCGCTTTAACCTGCATTTCTCTATCTTTGATGAAGAGCGCTGTGTTGAAGCGTTTGCTGAAGCCGACAACCCATTCGAAACGCAACAATACGTATTATGTTCGCTGGGCTTTTTACGTAAAAGCCGTCAGCGTTTTGAGCAAGCATTAGAAGCTGAGTGGGACTTACTGGTTGTCGATGAAGCGCACCATCTTGAGTGGTCTCAGGATAACCCAAGCCGTGAATATCAGGTTATTGAAGGTTTAGCTGAACGCACACCGGGTGTGCTTCTTCTAACCGCAACACCTGAGCAGCTTGGTCGTGAAAGTCACTTTGCGCGTCTACGTCTGCTGGATTCAGACCGTTTCTACGATTACGAAGCTTTTGTTCAGGAAGAAGAGCAGTATGCGCCTGTCGCAGATGCTGTAAGCGCTTTGCTTTCTGGGCAGAAGCTCAGTGATGAAGCGAAAAACCAAATCACCGAATTGCTCTCTGAGCAAGACGTAGAACCGCTATTCCGCGTTTTGGAAAGTCAGGCAAGCGATGAAGAGAAAGCTTCTGCAAGCCAAGAGTTAGTAGATAACTTAATGGACCGCCACGGTACAGGCCGTGTGTTATTTAGAAACACTCGTGCTGCTGTAAAAGGTTTCCCAACGCGTAATGTGCATTTGATGCCGATGCAAATCCCATCGCAGTATGAAACGTCTATGCGTGTGTCTGGATTGATTGGCGGCAAGATCAGCCCTGAAGCTCGTGCGATGAAAATGCTTTACCCAGAAGAGATCTTCCAAGAGTTTGAAGGTGAGAATTCAAGCTGGTGGCAGTTTGATTCACGAGTGAACTGGCTGATCGAAAAAGTAAAAGAAAAGCGCAGCGAGAAGATCCTAGTGATTGCATCGCGCGCGAGTACCGCATTGCAACTAGAGCAAGCGCTTCGTGAACGCGAAGGTATCCGCGCAACGGTATTCCATGAAGGAATGTCGATCATTGAGCGAGATAAAGCGGCTGCGTATTTTGCACAGGAAGAGGGTGGGGCTCAGGTTCTTATCTGTAGCGAAATCGGCTCAGAAGGTCGCAACTTCCAGTTTGCTAACCAGTTGGTGATGTTTGATCTGCCATTTAACCCTGACTTGCTTGAGCAACGTATCGGTCGTTTGGACCGTATTGGTCAACAGCGCGACATTGATATTTTTGTTCCTTATCTTGAAGGCACATCTCAAGGCATTTTGGCTCGTTGGTACGATGAAGGTCTGAATGCTTTCGCAGAAACTTGTCCTACTGGCCGTGCGGTTTATGATGCATTTGTATCACGCTTAGTTCCTGTCTTGGCTACTGGTGGCGGTGATGATCTGGAAGAGATCATTGAAGAGTCAGCGAAGATGAACAAAACGTTGAAGTCTCAATTAGAGCATGGTCGCGATCGTCTTTTAGAAATGCACTCGAATGGCGGCGAAAAAGCATTGGAAATCGCAGAGAAGATTGCTTCGACAGATGGTGATACTAATCTAGTGACTTTTGCTTTAAGCCTTTTTGATACCATTGGTTTGAATCAAGATGACCATGGTGAAAATGCGCTGGTTGTTACGCCATCCGAACATATGATGGTTCCAAGTTACCCGGGTCTACCTTATGAAGGTGCGACGATCACCTTTGATCGCAATACTGCTCTGTCACGTGAAGATATGCATTTTATCAGTTGGGAGCACCCAATGATCCAAGGTGGTATTGATCTTCTGATGAGTGAAGGAGTCGGTACTTCCGCGGTATCTCTGCTGAAGAACAAATCTCTGCCAGTGGGTACGATTTTGTTGGAGCTGGTGTACGTAGTCGATGCTCAAGCACCGAAACGCTGCGGTATTTCTCGCTTCTTACCGAAAACACCAATTCGTATTCTGTTGGATGCTCGTGGCAATAATCTTTCAAGCCAAGTTGAGTTTGAAGGCTTTAACCGTCAGCTAAGCCCTGTGAATCGCCATTTGGCGAGCAAGCTGGTTAGCAGTGTACAAAATGATATACATAACCTCATTACAGCAAGTGAAGCTTTTGTCGTTGAAGAAGTAAACTCGGTGCGAGAGCAAGCTCAGAAAGAGATGGAACACAGCTTAAACTCTGAGCTGGAGCGTTTACAGGCGTTGAAAGCGGTAAACCCGAACATTCGTGATGAAGAGATTGAAGTAATTGAGCAGCAAATTGACGAACTTTCTAGTTACATCACTCAAGCTCAATATCAGTTGGACTCACTGCGACTGATTGTGGTTGCACACAACTAAGCAGCATTTTCAGTAGTAAAAAGGCCTTCATCTGAAGGCCTTTTGTTTATCTATTGGTACTCTATCCAAACGACTTGAAACTCAAGGCGCAGGCTAAATTACATAATCCACTTCCACCAAATAAACAGTGCTAGGAAACCAAACAGGTACACCAGACCTAGAATAGACAGTGCTTTCAGTTTCGGACCAACCGCTAGCTCTTTTGGCAGTACAGTTTTGGTTACTAGGATGTAGTTCAGTAGGGCAAATATTGGTGTCGTCATAAACGCCATGACCATCGCGAAGTCCAGCATTGGTAGCAGAGCTGAAGCGTAGAACACAATAATTGCTAACGAAGCTGCAGAAACCACAATCATCCATGTTTGTAGAACTTTCGGGCTTTGTTCTTTGTCTTCTTTGATCAAGCGTTGTGATTCTGCAATAACACGTGAGTAACCATCGATCACTGTAATGGTACTGCCGAAGATGCAGAAGAAAGCAATAACCGCGATTAGGTAGCGAGACCATTCACCGATGGTGGATGCGTAAAGTCCAACAAGTTGATGCGAGAAGCCAATACCTGATTGTGATAGTTCCACACCTGTACCGTTCAATACCAATGCACCGAGTGATAGGAAAACGATCGCTAGAATTGCTGTACCGATATAACCAACATTGAAGTCAAACAATGCAGATTGAGCCGTTACTTTTTGATGGCGGCATTGAGATTTCAGCCATACAGAAGTCAGGCTTGAAATCTCGATTGGTGCTGGCATCCAGCCCATTGTTACCACTAGGAAACCAATCGCAGCGATCGTCCATGGAGAAGGTGTTTCTGCGGCTACAGAGCTTACTGGTGCAGCGTTTGCCGCCGCAATAACGACAGCCAGCAATGTTGCAATGGTCAGCACTGCCATGATCACTTTAGATAACGTGTCCAAAGCCTTGTAATGACCAGCAAATAGAATTACTAAGCAGGTGACTAATACAATGCCGCATAACACAGGAAGCGAAAGATCAAACGGTACGAAGTAGCCAAGTAAACTCGCGCTGAACATCAGAAGTGCTGCTGTGTTTACAACAGCGGAGAATACAGCAAGGATTGTGAATACCCATAGGTAAGGTTTTCCGAGCTTCGCATAACCCTCGACAAGGCTTTCACCTGTGCCCATGGTGTACTGAACACCTGCTTTAAAAAATGGGTATTTAAATAAGTTTACCAGCAGAATCAGTATCGCTAATTGCCAGCCATAAATAGCGCCAGCTTTGGTTGATGCAACGAGATGTGAGCCACCAACAGCCGCTGCAGCCATCATTATCCCAGGCCCTAAAGAGCGTAGTAGTTGAGATAAAGATAGCCGTTGTTCTGATGGATATGATACGGCGTTTTCCATTCTTGTTATTCCTTTGAATTATGATGTTGTGTTCAATATTTTTTATAGCCCGCCAGCTGAGCTGGTCAGGATGACTTTAATGTCAATACTACACATCAATATCACAGCTGATTACTGTGTCAATTTATATTTACAAATCATTCTGATCTTTTTTTGTATTCCGTATGGTTGAGATATTTTGCGTGAAAACTGTTATTCCATTTTGCAACTAACAGTGGGCTGTTTAGCTGCTATAATGCGGCGATTTTTTTATTTGAGATGACTTTCATGGCGATGACTGAATACCACCCACCAACGGATCCGTGGATTGATGTGGTATATGAGGATGACTACATTATTGCGGTTAATAAACCGTCTGGATTGCTGTCTGTTCCCGGTAGACTGGAAGAGCATTATGACAGTATGTGGAGTCGCCTAGTTGAACAATACCCAGACGTGAAAGTCGTGCATCGTTTAGATATGTCGACATCCGGTTTGATGCTGTTTGGCAAAAATACCTATATGGAATCGGCACTGAAAAAGCAGTTCCAATATCGCCTGACGCATAAAATCTATTACGCCCGCGTGTGGGGTATTGTTGAGCAGGACGAAGGCATGATTGACCTTCCATTGATTTGCGACTGGCCAAATCGTCCTAAACAGATGGTTTGCTTTGAAAACGGTAAACCGTCACAAACCATGTTCCATGTGGTTAAGCGTGAAGAAAAAACCACGGTTGTGCGTTTGCTTCCTATCACTGGTCGTTCTCATCAATTGCGCGTTCATATGATGGCATTAGGTCACCCTATTGTTGGCGACGAGTTTTACGCGCCTCAAGAAGCCATTGATTATACCGACCGCTTGGAGCTACACGCTGCTGAGTTGAGTTTCTATCACCCTCGCAGCCACTGGCTACGAAGTATTTTTGTACCTTGTGACTTTTATCCCGAAGCACAGGAAGAAATTTTGCAGCATTTCGATCCTGAGAGAAAATTACCGGATTATAAAACGCTACCTAGAACTTGAATCTAGGTAGTTACCCTTTATCGTTGGCGCTGCAGGCTAGAACGCTGCAAGTTCAACGATAAAGGGTAATAAAGGAGAAACTATGCCAGCCCCGAAAATTGTCTTCCTAGATCGTGCAACCATTCCCAAGCATATCGAGTTACCTCGCCTTACCGTAGAACATCAGTGGCAAGAATACGACTTTACCAGCCCAGAACAGGTATTTGAGCACATTTACAACGCAGATATCGTTATAACCAACAAAGTAGTCCTCACTGGTGATGTTTTGGCGCAGCTACCAAATATTAAGCTGATTGCGGTTTCAGCCACTGGTGTGAATAACGTAGATATTGAGTATTGCCGCGCCAATAACATTGCGGTCAGTAATGTTCAAGGGTATGCCACTCGTTCTGTGCCAGAGCATGTCATTGGAATGATGTTTGCCCTTCGTCGTAATCTGATGGGCTATCACCATGATATCGCTGCTGGCGAATGGCAGCGTAATAAGCAGTTCTGTTTCTTCACCCATCCTATTGGTGATATCGCGGGCTCAACAATGGGCATTATTGGTGGTGGAGCCTTAGGTCGAGCAACGGCTGAGTTGGCTAAAGCTTTAGGTATGAATGTTGTATTTGCAGAGCGTAAAGGTGCTGTAGAGTGCCGAGATGGTTACCTGCCATTTGAAACGGTTTTAAAGCAGGCGGATGTGATATCACTGCATTGCCCGTTAAGTGAAGAGACGCTCAATATGGTTGCTGAGCAAGAATTTGCTCAGATGAAGCCTAACGCGATTCTTATTAATACTGGTCGTGGTGGATTGGTGGATGAAATTGCGCTGGTGGATGCGTTGAAGAAGCGTCAAATTGCAGGGGCTGGTGTGGATGTCTTTACCCAAGAGCCTGCCGATATTGATAATCCGCTGTTAGCGAATATGGATCTGCCAAACTTACTACTAACACCTCATATAGCGTGGGGAAGTGATTCCGCAATCAGTCAGCTAGCAAAGATTCTGATGAACAATATTGAAGCTTTCTTAGCTGGTACTGATCAAAATAGAGTTGTTTGATAGCTTAAGCAGATAAACAAAAGGCAGCCAATTGGCTGCCTTAATATTTTGGGTGCTAGACAAGTTTACAGTGCAGCAATGGTTGCTTTCTGCTCTTCTAGTTTCGCTAGAGTCTCTTTGTAACCGTCAAGCTTTTCGCGTTCTTTCGCGATAACCGCTTCAGGCGCTTTTGCAACGAAGCCTTCGTTACCTAGCTTACCTTCGATGCGTTTGATTTCGCCT
Organism: Vibrio sp. C8; assembly: GCF_054051265.1. NCBI lineage: Bacteria > Pseudomonadati > Pseudomonadota > Gammaproteobacteria > Vibrionales > Vibrionaceae > Vibrio > Vibrio sp. C8. The sequence goes on along the minus strand of NZ_JBPAOE010000033.1, from coordinate 21,284 downwards.
TCGGTTTTCGCCACTTCTTTCGCTAGACGAGCCAATTCTGCATCTTTATCGATTAGACCAGCCATTGGGATCATCAGCTCAGATTTCGCTACCAGTGCCGTTGCACATGCAGGTGTGGTTTCACCCGTTGCAAGTACACGAACGCTCTCCAGTTTCGCTAAAGAAACCAGTACTTGTTTGTTTGCTTCAAGACGCGCAGCATCTTGTTCGTTGGCAACTTTCAACATCACTTCAAGCGGTTTACCAGGGTTGATGTCGTACTCTGCACGTAGGTTACGAATCGCAGTAATAAACGTTTTCACCCATTCGATGTCATCTAACGCTTCTTGGTTGAAGTTCGCTGCATCGTACTGAGGTAGAGCTTGTAGCATGATTGTGTCGCCTTCAACACCGTCTACTAGTGGCTTGATGCTTTGCCAGATAGTTTCAGTGATGTATGGCAATATTGGGTGAGCTAGACGCAAAGTTTTCTCTAGTACTGTGATTAGAGTACGACGTGTTGCGCGTTGTTGCGCTTCAGTGCCTTTCCACAATACTGGTTTAGTCAGCTCTAGGTACCAGTCACAGAATTGGTTCCAGATGAATTCGTACAGCGTATTTGCTGCCATATCCAGACGGTAGTTGTCGATATGCTCGTTGAACGCTTTCGCTGCAAGTTCAAACTGAGACTCGATCCATTTATCCGCTAGAGAGTATTCAAGCTCTGCACCTGCTGCGAAACCACAATCTTGCTCTTCTGTATTCATCATTACGTAACGGCTTGCGTTCCATAGTTTGTTACAGAAGTTGCGGTAACCTTCAAGACGCTTCATATCCCAGTTGATATCGCGACCCGTAGAAGCCATTGCTGCTAAGGTAAAGCGTAGAGCGTCAGTACCGTATGGTTCGATACCGTTTTCGAAAGTTTTACGTGTGTTTTTCTCGATCTTCGCAGCGAGTTGAGGCTGCATCATGTTACCAGTACGCTTAGTTACCAGTGACTCAAGATCAATACCATCGATCATATCGATAGGATCCAGCACGTTACCTTTTGATTTCGACATCTTGTCGCCGTTTTCGTCACGGATTAGTCCCGTAACGTAAACTGTCTTAAATGGTACTTGAGGTTTGCCGTCTTCATCTTTAATGAAGTGCATGGTCATCATGATCATACGAGCAACCCAGAAGAAGATGATGTCAAAACCTGTCACCAATACTTCTGATGGGTGGAATACTTTCAGTGCGTCTGTTTTCTCTGGCCAGCCAAGAGTGCCGAACGTCCAAAGCGCTGAAGAGAACCAAGTATCCAGAACGTCTTCGTCTTGGTTAAGTGCAACATCCGCAGGAATGTTGTTGTCTGCACGAACTTCTTCTTCAGTACGACCTACGTATACGTTGCCTTCAGCGTCATACCAAGCTGGGATACGGTGACCCCACCATAGTTGGCGAGAGATACACCAGTCTTGAATATCACGCATCCAAGAGAAGTACATGTTTTCGTATTGCTTAGGTACGAACTGAATGTCGCCGTTTTCAACCGCTTCAACCGCTGGTTTCGCAAGAATACCTGCGCGCACGTACCATTGGTCTGTCAGCATTGGTTCGATAACCACACCACCACGGTCACCGTAAGGAACAGTTAGATCGTGATCTTTGATTTCGTCTAGTAAGCCAAGATCTTCAAATTCAGCCACGATCGATTTACGTGCAGCAAAACGCTCCATACCTTGGTATTTAGCTGGAAGTTCTGTGCTGTATGCTTCGCTCGCTTCACCGTTTGAGTTGAATACTTCTGCTGCATCGCGAACGTTCGCATCAAACGTGAAGATGTTGATCATTGGTAGCTGGTGGCGCTTACCGACTTCATAGTCGTTGAAGTCATGCGCAGGTGTGATTTTCACACAACCCGTACCTTTTTCCATATCTGCGTGCTCGTCACCCACTATAGGGATGCGACGACCAACAATAGGAAGGATAATTTCTTTACCGATAAGATCTTTGTAGCGAGGATCTTCTGGGTTTACCGCAACACCCGTATCACCAAGCATGGTTTCTGGACGAGTGGTTGCAACAACAATGTAGTCTTTACCGTCAGCAGTCTTAACACCATCAGCTAGAGGGTAGCGGAAGTGCCACATGTTGCCTTTAACGTCTTTGTTTTCAACTTCAAGATCAGAAATTGCTGTGTGAAGTTTTGGATCCCAGTTAACCAGACGCTTACCACGATAGATAAGATCATCTTTGTATAGACGAACGAACACTTCCTGAACCGCTTTGTAGAAGCCGTCATCCATAGTGAAACGTTCACGATCCCAGTCAACCGATGCACCTAAGCGACGAAGCTGTTTAGTGATGGTGCCACCAGACTCGTTTTTCCATTCCCAGATTTTATCGATGAATGCATCACGGCCGTAATCGTGCTTTGTTTTGCTTTCTTCTGCAGCGATCTTACGCTCAACAACCATTTGAGTTGCGATACCGGCGTGGTCAGTACCCACTTGCCAAAGGGTGTTTTTTCCCTTCATGCGTTGGCAACGAATCAAGGTATCCATAATGGTATCTTGGAATGCGTGACCCATGTGAAGGCTACCAGTGACGTTCGGTGGCGGGATCATGATGCTGTATGCGTCTTTTGATGTGTCACCGTGAGGCTTAAAGTAGCCTTTTTCTTCCCAAGTCTTATACAGATCTTGTTCGATTGATGTTGGGTTGTATGTCTTTTCCATAGTGCTCTTAAATGGATACTTTGATGGTTAATTTAAGTCTATCGCTATAAGTGAGTTCTCTTTTTCAAGAGAGCTTAACTATAAGGATGAACATGTATTCTTATCCAGTTGCTCTTACGGATACTGGATTTCAATTGTCTGCAATTGATAACCGGCTTGTCGGTACATTTTGTAACGTTCACGCGCCAATTGTTTTGCTTTTTCTTCGCAGGGGACGAAGTCTACCACCTCTGTGAAGGCGTTCGCAAAGGTTGTATGATTATCGGCCAAATTTATTACCAATTGGCGGTTCCAAGAAGGTTTTACGCCTACATGGCCAATTTCAATCTGAGTGCCGTATTTCGGACCTTCTCCCACTAGATTATGCGCAACAAAATTATTCGCTTCTACTTGCCAAAAACATTCCGCAATTTTTTCGGCATGCGCTTTATCGCCACATTGTAGATACACTTTTGCGCCTTGACGGGAAAAGTGCTGGCAGAGATAAACCACGTAATCATTGAACCCTTGTGCAGAGCTTTGCGGGCTATCTTCTTTGACGATGTAGAACGTTGCTGTAGACATAGTGTTTCTGTATACCGAACCGTATTACTAAAAAAGGGCCTTTCGGCCCTTTTTATCTATGAGGATTATTCCTCGGTCTCTTGGCCACTGCGGTTTAGCAAGAATTGGACAAGCATTGAGACCGGACGGCCCGTTGAACCTTTCGCTGCGCCAGATTTCCAAGCGGTACCAGCGATATCTAGGTGCGCCCAGTTGTATTTCTTAGCGAATTTAGACAGGAAACAACCTGCGGTAATTGCGCCACCAGGGCGACCACCGATGTTTGCCATGTCAGCAAATGGGCTCTTTAGCTGTTCGTGGTATTCGTCAGCCATTGGTAAACGCCATGCGCGGTCACTTGCTTGCTCAGAAGCATTAACAAGTTCATGAGCTAGAGGGTTGTGGTTAGATACCACGCCACTGATGTGGTGACCCAATGCAATAACACATGCACCTGTTAGCGTTGCTACATCAACAACACAATCTGGTTCGAAACGTTCTACATAAGTTAGCGCATCACAAAGAACCAAGCGACCTTCAGCATCTGTGTTGAGTACTTCAACTGTTTGACCTGACATGGTCGTTAAGATGTCGCCAGGGCGGTAAGCGTTGCTACCTGGCATGTTTTCACAGCCAGCCAGAACACCGATAACGTTTAGCGGTAGGTTCAGCTTCGCCAATGCTTTCATTGTGCCGAATACTGAAGCCGCACCACACATGTCGTATTTCATCTCATCCATGCCTTCGCCTGGTTTAAGAGAAATACCGCCTGAATCGAAAGTCAGACCTTTACCCACAAGAACGATCGGTTTTGCTTCTGAGTCAGGGTTACCCTTGTACTCAATGATGGACATCATGGATTCGTTTTTCGAACCACGACCAACCGCTAGGTATGAACTCATACCCAGTTTTTCCATCTCTTCTTCACCGATAATCTTGGTGGTTACGGTTTGGTAATCATCCGCAAGGCGACGCGCTTGAGAAGCTAAGTAAGCTGGGTTTGCTACGTTTGGCGGCATGTTACCCAAATCTTTACAAGCTTTAACACCAGATGAAACTGCCAAACCGTGAGAAATTGCGCGCTCACCTAGGCTTAATTCACGACGAGTTGGTACGTTAAATACCAATTTACGTAGTGGACGACGAGTTTCAGGCTTGATAGTTTTGAACTGATCAAAGGTGTAAAGGCCATCTTTGGTTGCTTCAACAGCTTGACGAACTTTCCAGTATGTATCACGACCTTTTACGTGTAACTCAGTCAAAAAGCACACAGCTTCCATTGAACCTGTTTCGTTCAAAGTACTGATGGTTTTTTGGATGATTTCTTTGTATTGTCGCTCACCTAGTTCGCGCTCTTTACCGCAACCAACTAGTAATACGCGCTCAGAAAGAACACCCGGTACTTGATGCAGAAGTAGCATCTGACCTGGTTTACCTTCTAGGTCACCACGACGAAGTAGTGAACTAATATAGCCGTCGCTGATTTTATCGAGCTGTTCTGCGACTGGAGAAAGGCGACGTGGTTCGAATACCCCAACAACAATACATGCACTGCGTTGTTTTTCAGGGCTACCACTTTTAACACTGAACTCCATGCGTACTCCTACATCTTGAAGACAAATAGAACTAAATGTTAGATAATGCATCTACACTTGTTGAATCCTTATCAGGATTACATCTTTGTTAAGTGTACTAACAGTTAGTCAAAAATTAAAAAAATAAAAGATTCAACGAGAAATTATAGTGATTCCATCAAAAAAACAAGTTTTGTATAGGTAATTTCAGCGTGATTATTGTTAGATATTTGATCCGCGAGACACTAAAGAGCCAATTTGCGATATTTTTCGTACTTTTTTTAGTGTTTTTAAGCCAAAAGTTTATTCGCGTTTTGGCTGATGCTTCCGACGGTGAAATTCCAGCTCGAATGATTTTATCCATTGTTGGTCTAAACATGCCGGCAATGGGTTTATTAATGCTGCCTTTAAGTCTCTATATCGGGATTTTGCTTACTTTTGGCCGTTTATACGCTGAAAGTGAAATAACAGTCATGAATGCAACGGGTATCGGGAATAAGTTCTTGGTACGCGCTGCCTTATATCTTGCAGTTATTACCGCAAGTGTGGCTGCTTTTAACTCGATGTGGCTGTCTCCTTGGAGTCAAGACAAAGAAGCTCATTTGATGGAGCAACTTGCATCTGAAAATAGCGTCGATTTATTGCAAAAAGGACAGTTTCAACGTTCACCAGACGGTTCTTCGGTTGTATTCATCGATAATATTGAAAACCGTAAACTCTCTAATGTGTTTGTAGCACAGCTGGCGCCGCGTGAGTCGATTCTTCCAAGTGTGATGTTTTCAAATTATGGGAATGTCAAAGAGTTAAGTGATGGTCGACAAGTGATCACCATGTACGAAGGTACCCGCTACGAAGGTGTGCCAACTCGCGTCGATTATATGGTGACCAAGTTTGATGAATACGAAGGTTTGATCGGACAACGTGAAGTCAAAGATCGTGGTCGAGACTGGGAAGCGATACCGACTCTTGAACTCGTGAAGAATTCAAGCAGACAAGCACAAGCCGAGCTTCAGTGGCGTATTTCTCTGGTTGTCTGTATTCCATTGCTAACTATGTTGGTTGTGCCTTTATCTGCGGTTAACCCGCGGCAAGGTCGTTTTGCCAAGATGGGACCAGCAATATTAATTTATCTCACTTATTTCTTGGCAATCAGTGCGACCAAATCGGCAATTGAAGATGGCAGCATTCCTACCATTGTTGGTATGTGGCCGATTAATGCGGCTCTTTTATTGGCGGCAATTATGGCCAACCTTATGGACAGCGTTGCTGTGAGAAGACTGAAAGACAAATTCAAACAAAAGAAAAGGGTAGCTTAAGTCGTGTTTAAGATTTTAGATTGGTATATCGGACGAACAATCATAGCCACGAGCACCTTGGTATTGATTACTTTTGTCGGTTTGTCTGGAATTATCAAATACGTTGAACAGCTGCGTAAAGTGGGCGAAGGAACGTATGATTTGCTTCAGGCGCTTATCTTCGTCTTGCTTAGTGTGCCTCGTGATATTGAAATGTTCTTCCCTATGGCAGCATTACTCGGTGCTTTGATTGGTTTGGGTGCTTTAGCGGCAAGTTCGGAGCTTGTGGTTATGCAAGCGGCGGGTTTCTCTAAGCTGGATATTGGCTTGTCAGTGCTTAAGACAGCAGTCCCTCTGATGATCATCATTACTCTTTTAGGGGAGTGGGGTGCTCCACAAGCGCAGAAAATGGCTCGTGATTTGCGTTCTTTTGCAACGTCGGGTGGACAGATTTTATCTGTTAGAACAGGTGTCTGGGCTAGAGATGCCAACGATTTTATCTTTATCGGTAAGATCAATGACAACCGACTTTACGGTATGAACATGTGGCGTTTTGATGAGGATAAGCATCTGCGTCAGGTGTATAACGCAAAGCAAGTGGACTATATTGGTGAAAATAACTGGTTAATGAAAGATGTTGTTGTGACTGATATGAATGACGATATCGTGATTTCAAAACACTCATTGCCAGAATACCGTTGGAAAACCGCTTTAGCACCGGATAAGTTGGCCGTGGTGACGGTAAAACCTGAAGAGTTAGCGTTAAGTGGGCTTTATGATTATGTCCACTATCTCAAAGCATCCGAACAAGACTCATCCCGTTATGAGCTGGCGTTCTGGCGTAAGATTTCTCAGCCGTTTTCTATTGCTGTAATGATGCTGATGGCACTCTCATTCATTTTTGGTCCACTACGAAGTGTGACAATGGGAGCTCGAATTTTGTCTGGTGTAATTGCTGGTTTCACCTTCTACATTTCTAGCGAATTCTTTGGACCTCTTAGCTTGGTATACAACATACCCCCTGTGTTTGGCGCTATAGCTCCAAGTTTAGTTTTCTTAACTATTGCTCTGTTGCTGTTAAGAAGAAAACTCTAAATAAAAAGGAAGGCTAAGCCTTCCTTTTTATTGTCTGTAAATCGTGAATTGGTATTAGCGAACCTTTGGTAACACCACCACTTCAGTCTTTGCCCACATATCTTGGAAACTGCGTTTCTGTGGGTCAATTAAAACCGTCAGATTGCCTAAACCAAGACATGCCGTCGCTAGTCGAATTAGCGCTTGCGTAACCGTGATTCTATTGCCGTCGGTATTTCGAACAACAATTTTCCAAGCTCTCATTCCTAGTGTCTGTCCTGCTCGTGTCCAAAAATAAACAAAGAAAGATACCCAAGCTAGCGCAAGGTAAAGTGTATAAACAGGGCTCCATATTGGATGGCTTGTTAATAAGTCACTGGCATCTTGATAGGGTGCGTAGCTCCCTAAGCCAGCAGCAACCAAAGCTTCCATCAAGGCCACGACGACGCCACCGGCAATCATCAGAATGGCCAACACGATTAATGAGTCATAAATCAAAGCGCCTAAACGGCGGAAAAAGCCAGCGGGTGGCAAAGTAGTAGTATTCATAACGAACGAGCATTCCTTATTAGATGGCCGCAAGGATATAGGTTGCAACCATAGCTGAAAAGAGAGCCAGTGCACAGGTTCAGTTTATATGGCGAAATATTCAGCAAACGATTTTGTTTTCAATATATTGCTATTGCACCCGTTAGTTTCTTCCGTATAATGCCAACCATCAAAGGCAATAGCCTAGATGCCGGTATGGTGAAATTGGTATACACGACGGATTCAAAAAGCGTTGCGTTTATCAATATGATTAGCTAAACTGGTTGTAAATAAATAGGTTATATTGATTTTGACTTTGTACAAAAACTTGTATAGAGTTGTATAAAATGTGGCGGTATGGTGAAATTGGTAGACACGACGGATTAACATTGTGTCTGAAAACTACCTATAGGTAGAAAGAAAAAATAAATGGGTCCGCTTCTTTCGTAAGAAAGTCGATCAAACTGGATGAATTGCTGGAAAATCTTAGACGAGACAATCAGCAGCCAAGCTCACAGAGTGAGAAGGTTCAGAGACTACCTGAGCTTATGCGAATAGGCTTAATAACAGGAATTAGCAAAGTGTTAATGGCTTTGTGAAACAGCGTCCAGCTCCTTAGTAATAAGGATGATGATATAGTCCATGTAAATGTCAAAATCCGTTGGCTTCGGCTGTGCCAGTTCAAGTCTGGCTACCGCTACCACTCTTTAGAGAAGCTGCTCCTTATGGAGCGGCTTTTTTTATTTCTCAGATCTTTATTTTTTAATGAAATACCTCACTATTTTCGTAAGAATAGTCTTGGTTTTATAGCTAGTTGATAGACTGCTAATATTCTTTTGATATTATGTATTAACAACTATCATTAGTAAAAATTAGGAAAGGCTATGGATTTCATTGAAAGATTGCAGGGCTTATCAAAAAAAATCGCTCAGGTAGGTTCGACTCTAGAAACGGAAGAGGCAACTAAAAACGCATTAATAATGCCATTTTTACACTCAGTTTTAGGTTATGATGTGTTTGACCCTACCGAAGTTGTTCCTGAATTTAATGCTGACACGGGAACTAAAAAGGGTGAAAAAGTTGATTATGCACTTCTTAAAGATGGTGAAGTTCAGATCCTAATTGAGTGTAAGAAGTTTGGTGAAAAACTATCAACAAAGCACGCAAGCCAATTATTCCGTTATTTTTCTGTAACCAACGCACGTATTGCTATTTTGACTAATGGTAATATTTACGAATTCTATACCGATCTAGATGCTCCAAACAAAATGGATGAAAAGCCATTTTTGATTCTGAATATGTTAGATATTGATGAGCATATAGTTCCAGAGGTTAAAAAACTAACTAAAACATCATTTGATGTAGATTCCGTAGTTGATGCCGCTGGTGAATTGAAATATCTCAATCAGATTAAAAAAGTTCTGCACGAACAATTCCAAAATCCAGAAGAGGATTTTGTGAAATTTTTCACTTCAAAAGTTTATGAAGGCGTTCAGACTGTAAAAGTTAAAGCTCAATTCCTAGATATTACAAGTAAGGCATTGAAACAGTTTTTAAATGATAGTATTAATAATCGTTTAAAATCGGCTATTGGAACGAATGAAGATATTGCTATTAAATCTCAGCAACAAGCCGAAGATCTACAAGCTGATGAAGCATTAGATAATATTGATGACGACAAACCAAAAGTTATAACAACACAAGAAGAGAGTGATGGTTATAATATTGTTAAAGCTATTTTGAGAGCTAAGTTCGATGTGTCAAGAATAATTGCGAGAGATACTCAAAGTTATTTTGGTATTTTGCTTGATGATAATAATCGAAAACCTCTTTGTCGTTTACATTTCAATGCCAAGCAAAAATATGTAGGTATAGTTGGTGAGGATAGAAAAGAAACTCGTCATCCAATTGAAACGCTAGATGATATTTACAAGCTCTCTGATATTTTATTAGAGAATGCAGCTAGATTTGAATAATTAGGATTGTTAAGGAGAGTGTTAACTCTCCTTTTTTATTATGAAATATTTTTTATTACCTAGATATAATGCCATAGCTATTGTTGCAGCGGTAATGTTGGCTTTTTTTGGCAGTTATACCAATTCTATTACAGTGCACTTACTTAATTGGTGTTTGATTGTTTATTTTGTATTTGAGTGTATTTTTAAAGTTAAAATTCATTCTTGGAGTAAATATATATCACATTTTGGAAATAAATTTGATTTTTTAATTGTTGTTCTTAGTATTGTTTCTCTTTTGTCTCCGTCGGCTGCCTTTGGCAGTATTATTTATTTAAGAATATTTAGAATAATTTCACTTGTAAAGATTATAAGACTATTACCAAATACGGATCATATTGTTCAAGGTCTTATTCGTGCTATTAGTGCATCCAAGGCAGTTTTAATTTTATTAGCTATCCAATTGGTTTTCTTTTCATTACTTGGATTTACTTTATTTTCCAATGTATTACCTGAATACTTTGCTGATCCCTTGCGTTCTATGAATACTATTTTTGGAATATTCACGGTTGAAAACTGGGGGGCTGTTCCAGAAGCTGCAAAAGAACTAAATATTCCTTATTTATACTATTTAGTTAATGCTTTTGTTATAACAGTTTTAGTTTTAGGTGGGTTTATTTCTCTATCATTAGCTAATGCTATTTTTGTCGATGAAATGGCAAGTGATAACAATGATAGTTTAATCGGTGAAATTGAATACTTAAAAAAAGAGTTGATAGAAATTAAATCAATTTTAAAAAATAAAAATTAAATCCTATTTCTTATTAGGCTTTTTTAATGCTATAGAAAATTCGATCTCATTAGCTTTTTTGGGATCTACTTTTCTAAGTTTAGATAATTCAATATTAGTGTTCTCTATTGATTGAAGAAATAGTGATTTAATATTATTTATTTCAGTTTCTAAATCACCAATTTTTAATTGGTGGTTTTCTATTTTGTCTTTTAACCTTTGATTTGGTTCTTCTTTTCTATTTTCTAGATTTTTCTTTATTATTAACAGTCCTTTTAATTTTTCTTTTTCATTATCACATATATTAACTTTCAAAATTATTTGATCATTTAGATTGTTGGATAAATTAGTTTTGTTTTTTGACTCTAGAAATTTTTTTATAGCATTTTTGTTATTGTCCATATTATACACCTTATTAAATACAAAATATCATTAAGTAATTATTTATCAATGAATAATGTTGACTTTGTTTAAATTTATGTAATTAATATTATTATGTATAAGTTAGATTTTACACTTAGGATATATAAGGAATAGACTACCAACTATTCTAAAATCTAAGTTTTCCATTGCTTCGCTCGGATAAACTTTAATTTTAGGTTGGTAAACTTTAAAAAGTTTAATCAAATAAAAAGAGGGCATAAAAACATAGGAGAAAAGGCAAATGACAAAACAAAGGTTATACCACTCAAATTTCAATCATCACGGGCATCGTAGAGGTAAAGCAAATAGATCTCGTGCTCATAACTTAAGAGCTAAAGCGGTTCTTGAAAACTTATATACAGATAAATTAGAAATGAGTGATATCTGTGATTTCGATTTGACAAAAAATAATGTTTTATATATTCCTGATGAAAATGGGAAATTAAAAACATCTGATCCAGAGATAGGAGAAAACTTTTATAATCAAATTACATCTAAACTGGATAAAGAGAAAAAGGAATACTTGGCTAATCTGGAAAGTGCTTTTAGCGACTCAAACAAAGCAGAATTATCTGATAAAAGGGCAAAAGCAAAATCTGCATTAAAACGTTATAAGGATGGCTCTGATGGTTCAGAAAGTGAGTTCTGGCAAGATTTAATGGATAGGCTAGGCACTGATGAAATCGATCCGGAAACAGAAATTTCTAATTTAAAAAATTGTTCTTCAAAAATAAAGCGTTTTAATCAAAAATTAAAACGAATAAAAGAACTATCAGATTACAATCAATTATTAGGTGTTAAAAGTAGAAATACAGAATATACAGTATTTAGCAAGGAGTTAGTTTATAAATTTCCTGATGACACAGGACTGAGTGTTAAACCTAGAGATCTGGCTAATTTTGTTAATGGCATTAGTAAAATATTATATCCTGATTTTTCAGTTAATTATTTAGTTATTCATTTAGATGAGAACCCCGATAACCCCCACGCACATATTGAATATTCTGGAAAAAATAATAAAACTGGCGAAATGGACATTCAACAACAAGTTTTTTTAAACTTGAAAAGAGTATATAAAAAAGAAAGTAAAGCTTTTCCGTTTAAAAATAAGAACCATTATAATGATTTAACATTTTCAGAAGTTAAAAAGTTCGGTGAAGTTTATCAAGATTATATTTTCGAAAAGATGAATGTTTTTTTAAATGAAAGAAAATATGAAGTAAATCTTGAAAAAAGAACAGCGTCAGAGAAGTTAAATGATTTTGAAAAATTCAAAGATAGATTTAGACCATCACAAAAAAGAGAATGGACTAGAGCTAATAAATTGAGAGAGCTAAATGAGGTAGCTGATGAAAAATTAGTGGAAACAAATAAAAATGTAGATAAAAATAAAACGAAAATAGCAACTCAAAATATGGTCATAAAATCTAAAAAGGAGGAGGTAGAAAAAATAGATAATGAAATAATAGATAAGAAAAATATTTTGCAGAAATTGAATGATAAAATTAATGATCTGAATAATAAGTTTGAAGAATTAAAAGAAGCTGTAAAAGATGCCTTAACAAGTGCTTATGAATATGCAGTTAATGATTTAAAACCAAGCCTATTTAATTATTTTCAAAGGCAAAAACAAATTAACGAAATTGATCGTGATTTAGGGGAGCGGTTAAAAAATGATGCTGTTGATTTACAACCAAGTGAAGAAAAGAAAAATATCATTAAAAACAACAGAAATAAAATGAACTAATTATAGTTCATTTTTATAATAATGTATTATAGTCTGATAGTATAACAAATAATTAATAACATCCCCAGTCATTAGGATCATCGCAATTATCGATGGCTTCTTGCTCTTGGCAGTTTCTGCATATATCTTCACCGTGATTAGTATCTTCATTGCAGATTTTGCAGTTTCCAACATCTTCATAGTCATAATTATCTTCGTTCATTTTCTTCTCCTATTATTATTTTGCTGTTATTTCTTTTGAATATTTTCTTTTTATCTGTGATGATTGTTCATCAAAGTCTAAATACATTGTTGCTTTAAATTTCGCTTTCCAAAGGTTTTTATCGCCTTGTGTCCACACAAAAAAAGCATTTATAGCGTAAACATTCATATTTCCATTTTTGAATATTTCAATAAAATTTCTTTTTTCAAGAGTTTTTATGTGTTTTGAAATTGTTTGTCGTGATAATTTGAATAGTTTTTCAAGAGTTGACATTGATATACAAATAGCATTGGTGCTATCCATCTCTGATATTAAAAATTCTAATATTGAATTTGCTAAAGGCTCTTCTCTTGCTAATAAAACTTTATTTTTGTAATTTTCTCTGTTAAATGCATAAAATAAGGCAGATCTTTGAGATGCTGTATATTCACTTGTTTCTTCATTAACTTCTAAATCGACTAAGCATTCTTGACCATCCTCCCTTGTTGTTGTGTATTTTGTTTTTGATTTTATATTTAATTCATCAATCATAATTTATTCCTTTTTATTAAATTGTTCCGTTGTATATTAATTAATAAAACATAAATAAATTATTTGTCAACACGTAAACTAATATTTACTTTAATGTCTAATTAACATCAATATAAAAATTGTCTATGAATAACAAATTTTTATAAATAATATTGGCAGGGGTTTACAGTGATTTTTGTCGTAGCTAAGCAAAAAAATAGACTTTTTTGTTATACCCTCTTTACATTAAGGGTAAGTCTAGGCTTTACATAGGTATAAAATAAAACCTTATTTTAAGCCATTTTTTATTATTCCTTTATATATAGTCTTATTATAAGTAATTACGAGTAAAATATTTTACGAGTGTTTGAGCGTAGCGAGTAGACATTTTCTTGTTCGATTTGTCGAAAAATCGAGGATGCGGATCGATTTGAAAATTTGGGTAGGTATTATGGGGGGGCAAGTCTCCCCCCTGGCCCCCCCCCCAATAGCCCTATGGGCTTAGCTGAAATGGGAATTTGAGATTTGTTATTATTTATATTCTCTACCTGCTTTTTTGAAAGCCTCTGCAAGTTCTTCCTTTGAATATTCATCTTCAAACATTAACATGTTATTTAAGTCTTCTAATGCACGTTCTTCATCTGTTAATGCAGCTCTTCTAGTATCTTCAATATCTGCATATTCTTTACTTAATAGATCTGACTCTGTGTATCCAAGTAGTTTCATAATGTTTTTACTGTCTTTTATCATCGAATGATCATAATGTTTTTGAATCATTTCTAATGAATTACCAACTTGTTTTGAAATTAAATACATATCTGTCCCGCTCAGTAATTGTAGGGTTATGTATGTATGCCTCAAAGAATATAACGTATATTTCGAATTAATCTTATTTTCTTCGATAAGTCTTTTTATTATTTGATCGAATAATTTGCAAAAATCACATATTTTATTAAATGATGTTTCAAATATAAATCTATCTTTTAGAGTAAATAAATTATCTTGTGTTATTTCTTTTTTTGTTGTGATCTTCAATGCTTCAATTATTGAACTAACAGCATTATTACTTAATAATACATCACGGTTTTTATAAGCTGTTTTACCTTTGCTAATTTTAACAAATATATGGTCTTCAAAACTAAATAAATCCTTTACCCTAATGTTGTTTAGTTCTTGACCTGTTCTTATCCCAGTTTCAAGTAAAAATTCAAATACATAAGGAAAAATCTGACGATATTCTTTTGTTTTAAAATTAATTTTTTCTTGATTAATGAATTTATCAGAGTTGATAAATTTTCTTATCGTTTCTAGATCATGCTTTGGAATATCTATGCCAATAGCAGTTTGTTTTGTTTCAATATTATCTGGTAATGATGGGAAATTCTTTTTCTTTAAAAGCTCTTCTTCTTCTAAAAATAAAAATAATTTTTTGAAGCAAGTTTTATTTAAATTTTTTCGAGTTGCTGATAATTCACCGAGGTTGTCAAAATATAGTCGGATGTTTTTAGTTGTTAATTCTTCAAATGATTTTTTATTAAAGAATGGAATTATGTAGGTTTTGTATATATAGATATAATCTTTATAGATAGGCTTGAATAGCTTTTTATGTTCAAGTTCAGATATTACAGAAAAACAAGCAGATCTTACGGTCATCACTTTGTTTACTTCAATCGTTAGACCTGCTTTTTGCATTCCTTCAAGCTCAAATTTCAAAGCCCAAGCTTTGCTTTTTGCTTCTTCTATATCATTTGTCTTAAGGCTACGTTTTAGTTCTTTACCATCGATTCTTAAACGGACATAGATTGATTTAGTATGCTCTTGGCGGTAAATCGCTAACCCTTTTGTTAGACTTTGATACATAGCAAAAACTCCAAAGTTGTATAAAAACTTGTATAAATATTATGGTGATATTATATAACTAATTGAATTAGTAAATAGTTTTTATAGGCTCTTTGGCTTCAAAATCCGTTGCCTTCGGGCGTGGCGGTTCAAGTCCGCCTACCGGTACCATATTTAAACGATAAAGCCTCGACGAAAGTCGGGGCTTTGTTGTATCTGGCTCAGAGAAAGTTACATCCCAACTTATTTGCTCTCGACAGGCTAGGTTGGTGCATCCCTTTATTCGCATGCATTAATTTGGTGCAGTATTCCCTCTTCTTAATTTTCAAGACTTACTCCAAGCATTATTGGTTCTCGATTGATATTACTTGCCTACTTGGTCAGCTTTTTGCTTATTTAGCCTACAAAATAAAAAGTCGCTCAAATAAGAAAGTTGTCTACAAGGAGAAAGTATGACACTACCGATTATCGATATTTCCCCGCTGAACTCTGAAAATAGAAAAGATTGGCAGCCTGTTATTCAACAAATAGACAGTGCCTGTCGTGAACTTGGCTTTTTCTATGTTATTGGTCACGGCATCCCTCAACAGCAGTTCGACCATATTCAATCGATGGCCAATTTATTGTTTAGTTTGCCCGAGGAAGAGAAACAAAAAATTTCTATCGAAAAGAGTTGTAACCATCGAGGTTGGGGAAGGCTGAGTGCAGAAAAACTTGATCCGTTAGGAGAGCTGGATTGCAAAGAATCATTTGATATGGCTTTGGATCTTTCTCCGTATCATTCTCAAGTAGGCCGTTGTGCCAAATTATATGGTCCAAACCAATATCCTAATATTGAGGGTTTTGCTCAGGCTGTGGGACAGCATTATTCCCTCACTCTTGATGTAGGGTTAAAAATCTTGAAAGCGATGGCATTAGCATTAGGTGAAAAGGAAAACTTCTTTTCTCAAAGCTTCAGTTTGCCAATATCTGTGTTAAGAATGCTTCATTACCCAAGTCAAGCTGAGGAGACGAATGGAGCGGGAGCTCATACTGATTACGGATGTATTACGTTGCTGTATCAAGATCAGAGTGGTGGTTTACAAGTATTGAATAAGCAAGAAAAGTGGGTTGATGCACTTCCAGTTGAGGGATCTTTCGTTGTTAATATCGGTGATTTAATGCAGCGTTGGACGAATGATATATACCGTTCGACAAAACATAGGGTGGCTAGTCCTACTTCAGGTAAGACACGATTTTCTATGCCTTTTTTTGTTGAGCCTAACTATGACACCCCTATTGCAACTTTAGATTCATGTTTGGCTGAAAAACAAGGACAAGGTGGATATCCACTTATTAATGCAGGGGACTGGATATTATCCCGCTTTGAAGATACCTATTCGTATCGTCGACAAGTCGAAGACGGTGTTGTCGAGATTTGATTTGTAAGCCTCTTTATTCTTTTGAAGCAGAGTTTAATGTCACGAAATTGAATTTGCTCAATCAATCTAAAGCGCTGGTCAACTATATTAAATAAAGCCACTCAATTTGTGAGTGGCTATTTTGGCTGAAGTTTTTGCAACTTATGGTGAATGTATGCAAGAAAGTCTTGGTTCAGCGGCAGAGCAAAGAAAAGTGGTGTCTTTCAATTGGACTTTAAATATTGCTACTCAGGAGTTTAGTTACGACAGAGAGGCAACTCATCCTTTTTTATTCCCCAATCATTCTATAAACAGCTTTGTTGATTGGCTTGCTTTGATGAGTCCTTCTTATCGACACGATATTGAACAACTGCTTGAATCTGTGTGTCAAGACCAACACAAACGTACGTGTGTTGTTGCTCTTTGGGAAGATAGGCATCATGGTTTTTATGTCTCGTTTTCTGCTGAAAAACTCTCTCAGTATGTTGTTCAGGGAGAAACGCAACTAATTTTTGAAGTGAAGCAAGATCGGCAGACCATGCATTGGTTTGATTTTATGTTGAGGCAGGATAATTGCGGGGTATTGATTACCAATAGTGAAAACAAGATCTTAGCCTGTAATAAAAAGTTCGAGCAATTATCTGGGTTTGGTTTGGCCGATCTTGTGAGTTTGAATAGTATTCTGCTGTTTGAAGAAGATCCTAGCTCACTAAAAACACCTAAACCTTCAGCTAGCAGAAATTTCTTAATTAAGCATTCGTCAGGGGAGCTTAGGCAGTGCAGAGCTGCATCTATTCCGCTCGCCTTTTTACAGCATCCTGATATTTCTTTTACGATATTCTCTTTGTTGCCTAGCATTAAGCATTCAATTGAAAGCAGTATACTGACGAAAAAAGCTTTTGGTGATCAATTGGATGTTATTTATCAGCGACAAATTGCTAATACTATCTATGTAGTAATGACGCTGAGTATTGAAAGCCGCATCTCCAACTTCGAAAATACGCTTAATGATGTTATGGCTCGACTCAAAGAGTGTCGGATGTTTGGTAAAATAAAAGACAATTTCTATTTGGCTTGTATTGAGTGCTCTGCGCCTGTGAACGAAAAGCCATATCGCTACCTTCATAGACAGATAAAATATTTCTTTCAGGAATTGAAATCTTCACATTCAGAAATTTATCAATCTGTTGCAAAAGGTAGGGTTGGTATTTCTGTTCTTGGTGTAGACGCCAGCAATGCAAAAATGGCTGTTACTCATTCTGTTCAGGCGATACTAGAACAGCATTCAGAGGATCGCGGACAGCATATCCGTTTTTTTGATAGTGATTTACATCGTCAAATAAAGAAAAGGAAGCTACTGGAAGAATTGATCTCTGATCTTATTGAAACAAAGCAAGTAGAACTAAAATATCAACCTATACTAGATACTCAATCATGGAACATCTCCGGATACGAAGCTATATTTGAACTTCCTTTACCTCCGGCTCTATCTTCAACTCGTGTGGAATTAGAAAGTATTATTCAGGACCTAAATTTGTCGGCAGAGTTAGATGTCATCGTTCAGGAAAAGGTATTTAAAGAACAGGCGTTGCTTCAGTCTTATCATTCGTCACCAATAACGGTAACTTTAAACATTCTGTGCCAGCACGAAGCTAAAAATTTTGTCGATGTATTGTACTGTTTGGTTCGCCAGATGCGGGATTATAAAGTTGACCCTCATCAGTTTTACTTGCAGGTTGATCCTGATTCACTTCGTTCTATAGCTACTCAAGATATAAATATGTGGCAGCAGTTAGGGATCAAATTTGTGATGGATAATGTAGAGATAGGTAACGCTATCTCTATTAGCCTACCAACCGAACGTTATAAATTGTTCAAAATCAATCCTAACTATCTAGAGTCACTGGCTCACTCACAAATGATTCATAAAGTCATTAAAACCTTGGTGGATGAATGTCATTCGCTGAATGTGTCTGTAGCAATAGACACAGTTGCAGCCATTAATGATGCAAAATTACTGGCTTATTTGGGCATTGATTATATGAGTGGTGGATGTTTTTCTTGTCCAGAAAGCGTAGATTCTATTCCGACGGTCATTAAGACGATTGAATCGTTAAAGCCGTCATTACTTAAGGATGGAGGTGTTGTTGGGAAAAATATCAGCACCTTACAAAACATGTGTCATGCACAGATACCACACCTCGACCCAAGTGATAGCGTAGCTGCAGCACAGCAGTATTTTTTGTCATCAGAAATTGAAGTCCTTCCGGTTATTAACCATCGTGAGTGTGTTGGTGTTATCGACCGGGCTTGTTTGAACCTACACCTTACACCTCGTATGGGGACTGATATTGAAACCACTCAGGAAAACTTAATGTGGCATCGACCAGTCAGTCAAATCATGCAGCTCTCATTCACTAAATTGGACGCAAAAATGGATATCAGTAATGTGAGTTCTTTGATTGAAGAGGAGCGGGCATTTCCATGGGTTCTTACTGAAGGTAAAATCTTCAAAGGTATTGTTACTCCAAGTTGTGTTATTCAGCATTTTGCTTCTTCAAATTTAAAGCGTAGTACCTAATGAATGTTCATTTTTGCAATGCAATAGTGCATTTAATTGAGTTTTCGATCGCTCAATATTGCATAAAGAGCTCGCAAATTTAGGCAAAAGTAGTCACAAAGGCTGATAGCACTATCTTGTAACTATTTTCTCTCGCTGAGGATAGTGTCTATAATTGTCGCTAATAAATAGTGTTAAAAGTTGTACCTTTATAGACGTTGTTCAAATACCAACTTCTAAGTAAGAGTACCTGAAGTTATCAGAGGTTTTAGTAAATTGTGGCGAGTATAAAAATTACTGTTGATAGATTACAACCAGGGTTACATATACGCTTGCCAGTAAAGTGGAACGAGCATCCATTCTTATTCAATAGTTTTAAGATTAAAGACCAAGAACAAATTCGCTTGATTAAACACTTGGGAATACAACATGTGTTTCTAAATCCTAGCCAAAGTGATGCCCAACCACTTCCGCCAGCAACTAATACTACTCCTGTTGATGAGCAAGAAAATAAAGTAGAAAGCGATATCAACAGTGAAGCTGATAAATTGTGGCAAGAAAAACAAAATAGAATTGAAAAACTCAGCGCCTATCGTCGTCGGGTGATCAGTTGCGAAAAAGAATTCGAACGCTCACTTGCTCGCATGCGTGCGGTAATGAACAAGATTCGCAGTCGACCGATGGACGCAGTCGATGAGGCCGCTCAATTGGTCGATGATATTGTTGATAAGCTGCTTAGTGATGATAGCGTTACTCTGCATCTAATGAATGGTAAAAGTGAGTTCGAAGATATTTACTTTCATTCGTTAAACGTATCAGTCATCGCGATGATGATAGGTCGAGCAAAAGGATATCCGGCTGAGACAATAAAAGAGATCGCTTTCGCTTCTCTCTTTCACGATATCGGTAAAATCCGAATTCCTACAGCTATCGTTCGTAAACAAACGCCTTTAACCGAACCTGAAAAAAACTACCTAAAAATGCACACCAAATACGGATTGGAAATCTCTCAGAACATTAAAGAGTTTCCTGATAGTGCAAGAAGAGTAATTGAACAGCATCACGAGCTGCGTGATGGTTCTGGGTACCCTCTAGGTTTGAAAGGGGATGATATTGACGAACTCGCTCAAGTTATTGCTGTTGCTAATGCCTTTGATAACTTGTGTCACCCTAATGTACCAAGTGAGCAAAAAATCCCTTACGTCGCTCTTTCTTATTTATATAAGAACTGTAAGCACATTTATAACAATGAGAACTTGAACATTTTAGTTAAGTTTATGGGCGTGTTCCCGCCAGGGACAGTTGTGCAGTTGTCTAATGAAATGGTTGGTTTGGTAATTTCGGTGAATGCGAACAGCCTTTTATATCCTAATGTCCTTATTTACGATCCGTCGGTACCTAGAACTCAAGCACCTATTATTGACTTAGCAGATAAGGATATAAAAATCGTTAATGCTATTCTGCCTCATAAACTTCCCGATAAAGTGAGAGAGTACTTAAATCCACGCTCAAGGATCTCTTACTTCTTTGATAGCGAAGAATAGTTATCCACAGGATTTTGTGAGTAACCTGTTCTTTTCTTGATGGTGAAGAGTACATAAAATGACGTTCGTTGTTTATTTAAACAAACGAACGTTTTTTTTAAATAAATTCACTTTTTTCGCTTGCTAAGTTTATTCATCTCCCTATAATGCCGCCTCACTGACACGGCAGATGCCGCAAGGCTTCAGCAGGTGTTGGTAGAGGATAAGACTTCTAAAAAAGAAAATTGAAAAAGTGTTTGACACTGACAGTTAACTCGCTAGAATGCACCTCCGCTTCGAGAAGAAACCTTCTTAGGAGCAAAGCTCTTTAACAATTTAAACCTATCAATCTGTGTGGGCACTCGTTGATGAAAATCAAAGTTAAGTCTTTGTTCTTGTAACAAAGCAACTTAGGTTTCAATGAACTGAGTGACCAATCAAGTCTTCTTTTGGAAACATTAGGGGTCTTGGCACAGTCAATTCATTACCATTCTGTTGGAATGGTAATAGCTTTAAAATTACTTCTTACTTTTAAGTAAGAGCAGTTTTGAAGTCAGTATTCGTTGAGCCGACAAAATCTTAAATTGAAGAGTTTGATCATGGCTCAGATTGAACG